>JAKLIC010000003.1 GCA_022709825.1 Bacteroidota bacterium
AGGATTAGGATATAAACTCAATCCGTTTCGCTGAAAATCGTTCGTACTCAAACTGGTATCGATGATTCTGGAAATGGTTCCATTCGTGATTCCGGCAATATAAAGTTCGTCATTAATATCTTCACCAAAAGAAACAAAATTTCCAGTAAAAGTAGTAGAAGACCAAGTGATTGCTCCGCCCGTAGTGGAAATATATCCTATTTTATTAGAACAATAATCAGCAAAAAGATATTTGTTTTGTAAGTTTGGATAAGTGGTGCCGGTATAAACATATCCACCTGTTAGTGAACAGCCACCTGTTGAAGCATGTGTATATTGTGCAATCGGAAATGTATAATTGGAAGCCGCTCCGCAACCTGTAGTAATGTAAGCTGAATTTCCTTCATAACAACGCCATCCGTAATTTAAACCTGCCTCTGTAGAAGCTGCTTTATTGATTTCTTCAATGGCACTTTGACCTACATCGGCTATCCATAAATCACCTGTAACTCTGTCGAATGAAAATTTCCATGGATTTCGCATTCCGGTTGCCCAAATTTCGTCAGCTCCTGCAGTTGCTCCTGCAAATGGATTTGTTGAAGGAATCGCGTAAGGAGATCCTCCATCAACATCAATTCGAAGCATTTTACCTAATAACGAATTGATATTTTGACCATTGTTATCCGGATCATCACCACTACCACCATCACCCATTCCTATATATAAATAACCATCAGGACCAAAAACTAATGAACCGCCATTGTGATTTGAAAAAGGTTGCGAAATGGTTAATAAAATTTGGCCACTCGATGCATTGGCACTATTAGCATCTGTTGTACTCACGGAATACCTTGCAATAACAGTTGCTCCATCTCCGGCTCGTGTATAGTTTATGTAGAAAAAGCCGTTTGAAGCATAATTCGGATGAAAAGCAAGTCCCAATAAACCTCGTTCTCCACCGGAAATAATAGTTGAAGAAGTTAAGGTTAAAAAAGGCGTAGCGTTAATTGTTCCGTTGGAATTCAATATTCTGATTAATCCACCTCGCTGTACCACAAATAGTCTGGAGTCACCGGCATTGACAATAGCCACCGGACTCGAAAAACCGGAAGCAAAGGTTTGCAACCCGATGGTTTGCGAAAAGGATGACATGGAGAATAATAAAACACAAAATTGTAATAGTTTTTTCATAGCCTTTTTGTTTTTGGATGGAGGTAAATTTAGTAATTTTTTTTTAAAATAGTTTTCATTATTAACAGGTTACAAAAAAACCGCCCCAAATTTCTTCAAGGCGGTTCAACTACAATTCAACCAAAATTAATTTACCACTACATAGCCTTTTGTTTTAGCAATACTGTGAATAGAAGTGGTGATGGCTTGACCTAAATCGTCTTGTGTTTTGGTCTTTTTCGATTCTTCATCAATAAATGCTTGGCGTTTTTTAGAAAGTTCTTCCATTTCTTTTTGTATGGTTTCGCGTTCTTTTGTTTTTTGAGTTACAATAACTTTAATTTCTTCTTTAGATTTGTTTTTTAATTCCGCCGGAAGTTCTTCTTTTTTAAGGTTGTCCAATGCTTTGGCATTCGTTTTGGCTTTGTCTACCAAATCCCAGCTTTCATTTTTATATACGGTTTTTGATTTACTTACTGCTCGTTCGGTATAATTGGCTCCGGAAATTGACTGAGCATTGGCATCTTGCACTTCTTGAGCCATTTTTTTCTCCACACCTTTCGAACCATACCCAATGTAAGTAGTATTCAATCGCACATTGCATTGTGAAATTTGATCATCATAAGGAGTCACGATGTACCGAACTTTTGCATTGGAATCGATGTTGAAATATTTGCCTTGTCCCACATCGGCCCCGTCTTTCCATAATCCACGAATGCCTTCCTCATAACTACCGCAATGAATAGTGTTAACATAAATTCCTTTTTTCAACGCATCAGCAATAGCTTCTTTGTAATTAATACTACCTTGGTTAAAGGGTTCATTTCCGGCAATGTAAAGGAGTTTCATGTTTTGCAATCCGTCATTCCAAGTTAGTTTTTGAGAAGCATCTTGAATTACCGCTCCACAATATTCACTTCCACCATTTGTTCGTAATGAAAACAATTTTTCAGAAATTAAGTCTAAATCTGTCGTTAAAGGGGCAACTTGTCTGATATAATTCGTGTTTTTGTTCAACCCGTCATTTCCATATTCATATAAAGCAATTTCAATTTCCGGCGTTTTACCTTCAAATTTTAGGGTAGTCAACGTATTGACAATGTTCCATAATCGAGATTTTGCCTGTTCGATTAGTCCGTCCATACTGTTGGAAGTATCCAATAAAATAGCAACTTGAATTTTTCCATTGGTTTCATCTGTGGCAATAGCAGGTTGATGGGTTTCTGTTAAACGAATAGATGTTTCAGCCAGGTTGTTTTTCTTTTCACAGCTAAACAATAGTGTTGAGGTAAACAAAGCGAAGGTTACAATTATATTTTTCATGATACTGTTTTTTAAAATTAATGTTGAAGTTTTTGAATGTCATTTTCCACCGAAAGAATCATCAAACAAGTGGCAGTACAAAAGGAAGGACTGGTAATACAATGATGACCGCTCCAGCTACCGTCTGCGTTTTGAATTTGCATCATTCGGCCACCAATATTGTCGTACCATTTTTTCCACTCATCATCATGGTTTACAATCATGGATTCGCCGGTTTGTAAAAAACTTAGGAATTCTTCTCCGCCGTTGTTGCCAAATCCGGTTAAAACATCTTCATTCATTGCTTTTACTTTGGCTGATTTATATACTTTGTCTGCCACATCATACGATTTAGCTTTTTCATCAGACACGCCAATTCGTTTCAAATTTGCTTCGTTAAGTTGGGCATCTTTTTCGATACGACCTTCCTCTTTTGCCTTTTTGAAAATTTTATCCGCGTCTTTAGCTTCTTCCGCACTTCCACGAACCGAACTGCTCACGGCATACAGCATGATTCCGGCACCATCCTCTGTTTTTGCCGAAGCATTAGCCGGATTGTAATTGCTTTTTTGGTAGTCTCTTGCTTTTTGCCTTTTTTCTTGGTCTACTTTGATTCCTTCATTTTTGCTTGCCATTTCCAAACTTGAATTGGCAAAAGAAGATTGCAAAACACCTGCCCAGCCGGAGCCTCCCACTTTACCGGAATTATCCATTGATTTTTCGATTTTATCCACACAAATTTGTATTGCAGCTTTGACCTTCGTTTTCATCGCTTCATTTTTAAGCGTCGGAAGCAGTTGGTTAAAAAATTGCAGGGTTAGAATTGCATCGATATGTTGTCCCAATTTTCCTTGAATTTGAGTTCCTCGGATAGCTGTGATATAGGGTAAATTTTGGTTTTTATCAATTTCATTTAAAAGAAAGTGTACTGCTTTTTCCAGGGTTTCTTTGTGTTTCCCTGATTCCATAGAGTAACCACAGCGATACAAGGCCATTGCCGACATAGCTGTAGTGGCAGGATCGGAAGAAACGGCATGAGGATTTCTTTCCCCTTGATTACTTTGTAAACCGGCACCCCAACCGCCATCTGTATTTTGAGCTTCTAAAAGCCATAATTCACCTTTAGAAATGGTTTCTTGAAATTTCTCAGCGGTTTTAGCTACCGCAAAACCTTCTGAGGTTTGTTCGCCCATTAAGGTCATAAATACACAGGGTTTTTCTTCTTCTTCAGTGATATCAGTTTCTAAAATGGCTAACTCTTTTGATGGAGAAGCATTTTTTGGTTCGGTTTTTGGATTTGTATTCCAAACATAAATTAACGGGATGCAACTTGTTAGAGCTAACAATCCCCAAATGATTTTTACTTTCATAATTTATCGTTTTTATTGATTTTTTGATAAAATTAGAAGGTTGATCCATTCGTTTTTTTGAGACTTGGTGAAACTGGTTTTTGACTTGGTGAAAACGTTTTTTAAACCCAAATTAATTTTCGTACTTTACACTATAATATAAAAGGCATGTATAATCAACTGAAAATACTATTGGTAGTTTTATTTTTCCCTTTGATGATGGTCGCTCAGGATAGCACTAAAACCAAAGTGAGTAAAACGTCTGTGAGTAAAAAGGCAAAAGAAGTAGAACAAACGTTATCTAAAAGTAATCCGGAAAGTATCGCAGATAAATATGTGGAATTGGCGAATGAGTTGGATAAAAAGGGTGATTACGCCAAAGCGGAAGATTATTTGAAACGAGCTTTGCCTATTTATCAAAAGCAAAAAATCAAAGACAAAATAGCGAGTACAACGCGGGCGATTGCTCAAATTCAGGAAAAGCAGAATAAAGTAAAAGACGCCATCAAAAGTTATCAATCGGCAAGTGAAGAAGCGGTTGATGTTGGGTATTCGAAAGTGAATTCGAATGATGCAAGCCGACTTCAAAACACTAATCCAAAAGCACAAGCAGAATATTTAGATTCGAACATCAAAATTTTAGAGAAAGAAGGTAAAATGGATGATGCCGCCGAAGTTTATAAACAAAAAGCGGAAGTCGATTTTAAGTCGGAAAACAAAGGCATGGCGATTGAAAATTATGAAAAAGCCATTGCTGTTTCTAAAGATAAACCGGAAGAAGTGTTGAAATTGAAAAGCGAAATTTCCAAAGTATATGCCTCAGAAAACAATTTAGACAAAGCGATTGAAATTACAAAAAACACCATTTCGGAAGCGGAGAAATTAGGCAGTATTTCGCAACAAATTGAACAGCAACAAACGTTGGCCGACTTATATTTTAAGAATGAAAATCAAGATGATGCGATTGTTTTACTGGAAGAAACCTATGCCTTGGCTTTAAAAAACGGTCGCACTTTTGACGCTAAAAAAGCGATGTTGGCTCTTTCGGATTATTACAGACAACAAGGCAATCAAACAAAAGCGATTGAATTATATGACCAATTTCTGAATGATTTTGATCGGATGGTGCAAGCCGACAGTACTTTGGTGGATTCGAAAATCTTTCAGGTAACGGAGGAAAAAATCAGGCAATTGGAAAAAGAACGTGCGTTGAAAGATGAGTTAATTACGAAGAAAAACAAATTTAATTATGTCTTGATTGGTTCGGTGATTTTGATGTTGATTTTATTGGGATTGATAGCGAAAGCGTTGTTTTTCATCAAAACCAAGAACAAGAAGATTGCGTTACAATCGCTTCGACGGGAAATGAATCCCCATTTTATTTTTAATAGTTTGAATAGTGTGAATCAATTTATTGCTCAAAATAATGAGTTGGAAGCCAATAAGTATTTGACATCCTATTCCAATTTGATGCGAAATATGATGGAAACGTCCAACAAAGATTTTATTTCGTTATCCAATGAACTAGAACAAATTAAAAAGTATTTGGATTTGGAACATTTACGTTTTCAGGACAAATTTGAATATGAATTGGAGGTGGATGAACAATTGGATGTCGATGTGATTTTGGTTCCGAATATGTTGATTCAACCGCATTTGGAAAACGCCATTTGGCACGGATTACGTTACCGAGAAACCAAGGGGAAGTTGATAGTCACTTTTGCAGAAGAGAATCAATTGATAAAAGTATCAATTGAAGATGACGGCATTGGTGTAGAAAAAAGTCGCGAACTGAAAACACAAAACCAAAAAGTACATGAATCCAGAGGCTTGAACAATGCGGAAGAACGGATTAATTTATTGAACGATTTGTATCATCAACAGATTTCCTATACTATTTCATCCGGTTCAGATGGAAAGGGAACGATAGTCACGCTTTATTTTTCTAAAACCACTAAAGTAGCATGAACGATTTTCAAAAAATAAAAAGTGTCATTGTTGAGGATGAATCGGCTGCTCGCGAAGCGTTGAAAAATTACTTGGCAAAATATTGTCCGCAAATCGAAATCATTGGTGAGGCACAAAACAGTCGGGAAGCGATTCCGTTGTTGCACGACTTGCAACCGCAATTGGTTTTTTTGGATGTAGAAATGCCGTTTGGCAATGCATTTGATGTGTTGGAAGGTTGTAAAGATTTGTCTTTTGAAACCATTTTTGTCACCGCTTTTTCAGAATATTCGTTGAAAGCGTTAAACCAAAGTGCGGCTTATTATTTGTTGAAACCCATCAGCATTGAAGAATTGATTTTGGCTGTAAACAAAGTGCAACAACAATTGATGAAGCAGGAATTGTTTAACCGAAATCAAATCATTGTTCAAAATTTCCGTGAGCCTAGAATCGAGAAGCAACAAGTTATTTTGCCCACCTTAGAAGGTTTTGAAGTCGTAAAAATGGAAGAAATCGTCCGTTTACGTGGCAATGGCAACTTTACGGATATACATTTGGCCAATGGTTCTAAAAAAATGGTTTGTCGTTTTTTAAAACATTTTGATGAACTGTTGGACTTTCCTTTTATGCGGGTGCACAAATCGCACATCATCAATTTGAATTATGTGAAATCGTATCACAAATCGTTGGGTGGTTATGTAATGCTTTTTGATGCCTCTGAGGTTGAAATTTCACCCAATTATAAAGAGGAGTTTTTGAGAAAATTCAACTAGTTTATTCTATTAAAAGTCAGCTTCCTCTATTTCAATAGAATCTATGGCCGTGGAGTCTTTTTCTGTTTTTAATCGTAAATAAGTTTTTGAAATTCCTTTAATTTTAACCGGAATCGCTGCTGTAATACTATCTTGAGCTTCAATTAAACCACGGCTCAACATAATGTTTTTATACATTTTTTGTTTACTTACGGCATAAGGTTTTTGGTTGCCTTCCTTGTCAAACAGCCACATGAATTTTTTAGGACTAGGCACAATGGATGCTAAAAATAATGATTCATTGAGGGTTAATTCTCTCGGAGTTTTCTCAAAATAAAATTGAGCCGATTCACCAATGCCGTACACATTTGGACCCCATTCTATTACATTGAGATAGACTTCTAACATTCTGGCTTTTGGCACTAATCTATTGTTTTCTAAAAGATAAACTAAAAGAATTTCTTCCAGTTTTCGGGAAAGTGTTTTTTCACGTGTCAGAAATACATTTTTAACCAATTGCATGCTAATTGTACTGGCTCCTCGGGTAAACTTTTTAGTTTTAATATTTTTAGCAATGGATTGTTTGAAAGCATCCGTGCTAAATCCCGAATGATTGTAAAATTGAGGATCTTCAAAAGTTAAAACTGCTTTTTGTAAGTAAGGAGAAATTTCCTCAAGCGGAGTAAAATAAGGATTTCCGGCTCCTACCAAAACAGAACGTTGTTTACGTCCGTTTTCAATCGCATTATATACAAATTCGCCATTCAATTTTGACAAATCAGCTTCTCCGTATTTGAGAATTTTTAAGTTTTCTTTATTCAGTTTACTTTCAAAAATCAAAGCCTCCGGATTGTTTTTATTAAATTCAAAGTCCAATTGATAATCAAAAGCACCTTGAACTTGCATTCCTTCAAAATGAGCAAACAAACCTGTTGGAAGTGAATTGACAAAATCTTGGGCTTTCATTTTTGGCACTCCTATTTTTAGCGTATAAATGGTATCTTTTTCAGTACTGTACTTTACAAATGGACGAAGTGTAATTTTATTTAGTTTCGCAGAAGAAGAACGATCAATAGCAATAAAATTACTGCCTAAGATAAAATGGTAATCAATTTGTGTTTTTTCAAAAATAACATCTTTGGAGGCAATTTTAGGATGATTTACCGTTAAATCTTCTATTTCTGTGACTCCATCAATATACAACTTACCCTCTTCCATCGTTAAATTATTTAAAACGATGTGAATAGCAGAAAACGAAGAAAATAATCCAAATCGTTCCTCGATGTAAGGCATTCTGATTTTAGTTGAATCATAGGTTGAAAATTTCAAATCAGCTTTTTTAAGTCGGGGATCAGCATAGCCTTTCATTTGCCAGTTTTGACTAAACGAATTGGTTTTGACCTTAATAGAGGATTGAAGTTGGTGGTCTTCCAAGGTCAATTTGTTTAGGTGTAAATTGACTTTTCTACCCATATCATCTATTTTCAGGGATAAGTTTGAAAGAGTCATTTCTGCCGGAATCAAATTAAACACTTTAGTCAATAGTCGATTTGCTAAAGCTGCATAATCTCTTTTCTCTGTAGTTTTTTCTTCTTCAGGATTTTTTTTCAAAAAAGCATCAAAATTCCGTCCGTTTTTATTTTTTATTAATTGAACAAAACCATTACTCATTTCCATGTTATTCAGCCGGATATTGCCGGTTAATAATTGGAAAAAACTATAATTAGTTTTTATTTTTTCTACGGATAATAAGGTGTCGGCATTTTTTGGAATTAAAAGAATATCCACTAATTCTACTTCTGTCAGTCCACTAAAAGCCGCTTTTTTTACTGAAAATCGGCAGTTAAAATCAGTTTCAAATTTAGTTTGAATTCGTGTGATTGATTTTTGTAATAAGACATCACGAAAAAAGTAAAGCGTAATAAAAATCAAAACCAAAAAAACCAAAAATAGCTTTAAGCTTAAGATAATTTTTTGTTTTTTCGTTCTCATTTATGGATTAGTATGATATTGTAGTTTATAAAATTACCCAAATAATTGTTCGACAACATCCTCAATTTTTGCGACTAATTTTACTTCAATTAAGGTGTTTTTCAAGGAAATTTTATTGTATTTTGATACAAAAATAGTTGAAAAACCTAATTTTTCTGCTTCTAAAATGCGTTGTTCCACTCGATTTACCGGACGAATTTCTCCGGCCAAACCAACCTCTCCGGCAAAGCAAAAGTTTTTCCCCACCGGAATATCTTCATTTGACGATAAAATGGCAGCTACTACGGCCAAATCTATAGCGGGATCATCCACAGAAATTCCGCCGGTAACGTTTAAAAAAACATCTTTTGCCCCCAACCGGAATCCGGCACGTTTTTCTAAAACAGCTAAAATCATGTTTAGGCGTTTGGCATTGTAACCGGTTGTGCTGCGTTGTGGCGTTCCATAAACGGCAGTGCTTACTAACGCTTGGATTTCTATCATCAAAGGTCGCATTCCTTCTAAAGTAGAAGCAATGGCTGTTCCTGAAAGTTCTTCGTCTTTGTGTGATATTAATATTTCCGATGGATTGGCAACTTCCCTTAAACCAGAACCTTGCATTTCATATATCCCAATTTCTGCCGTAGAACCAAAACGGTTTTTGAGTGAACGAAGAATTCGATAGACATGATTTCTGTCGCCTTCAAATTGCAAAACAGTATCGACCATGTGTTCTAAAATTTTTGGTCCTGCAATGGTTCCGTCTTTTGTAATGTGTCCGATAAGCAAAACCGGGACATTTGTTTCTTTAGCAAACTTGATTAATTCAGCAGTACATTCCCGAATTTGAGAAATACTTCCTGCTGTAGAGTCGATATAATCCGTGTGAAGGGTTTGAATGGAATCGATAATTACAATTTCAGGTTCGATTTCCTGAATTTGTTTGAATATATTTTGCGTTTTTGTTTCGGTTAGAATGAAGCAATTGTCCCCGTTAGGCGTGATTCGTTCAGCACGCATTTTGATTTGTTTTTGACTTTCTTCTCCGGAAACATAAAGTGTTTTAAAGGGTAATTTTAAAGAAACCTGCAATAAAAGCGTACTTTTTCCAATACCGGGTTCACCCCCTAAAAGGGTTAATGAGCCGGGTACTAATCCCCCACCTAATACTCGATTTAGTTCGCCATCGGTCGTGTCTAATCTGATTTCCTGACTGGAATCAATGTCTTTTATTCGTAAAGGTTTTGGAGCTTTTTTAACTTCGGAAGAAGAGGGTTTCCAACTTGTTTTTTCTTCTTTTTGAATGACTTCTTCAACAATTGTATTCCATTGTTGGCAGGCATGGCATTGGCCTTGCCATTTGGCATATTGTGAACCGCAATTTTGACAAAAAAATGAAGTTTTGACCTTCGACATAATTATTGTTGCATTTGTTTCATTTCTTCTGATTTGTCATACATCATGTCTTTATTTAAATCACCAATCGGTTCTTTTTGAAAGGCACTTAAATATTTTTTTTGAGCCCTTTTATAGTCTTCTTTTTTCTCATACATCAAAGCCATATAATAATCGGCCAACATACTTTTTCCATAATATTTATCAGCTAATATGGAAAGCTCATCAAATTCGTTGTAGACTTTGTTTTTTATAATTGCCGCTTCGATGGCCTTGAAATCATTTAATCGAATGGGCATTTTGATATTTAAAGATTTTTCCAAAACATCATATTTTGTTTTTAAATATTCCACATAACCATATTCTAATTTTACAATTTTTTCATTAAACTCAAACGTAGTGATGGGTTGGTAAACGGCAAAAAACTGGTACAAAGCATTTGGAATCGAGTGGAGCACTAAGGAATAATGGGAAGCTCCTATGAATTCATCAAATTTATAATTTAACGTTGTGTTTTTGATGACTTTAGCTTTTTCATCTAATTCTTTAATTCGTTTCTGCATTTTTTTTACATCACCATCAGCCGTTGAATGATAATAGTAAATCGGTTTAGTTATAAGGCCTAGACGTTCCGGAATTCGATTTTCCATATCCGTTGCTAAGTCAGGACTTAATGTAATGTAGGCGTCAAAAAGCGGATTATCTTTGTATAAATAAAAATTTGTAAATCCGGCCGTAGTGTCATGACCGGCAATAATTTTAAACGGAGCAATTCGGTACGTTTTTTCAAGATAAGGCATTAGTTCAGTACCTATAAAATCAAAAAAATTGGCTCCGGTAGAATCAGGTAATCCGGTTTCTTCATCAAATTCACTATCGGCATAACGTTCTTCCGTTTTATTTTGACAAATTCCCACTAAAATTACTTCCGGTAAATCATCCCAATAATTCCCAAATTTAAGGGCTCCTTGAAATGGGTCAAAAAGATATTCTGCATCTAAAACTAACAATATAGGGTAATTACGATTCGTGTCCTTTTCATACGATGGAGGTAAACTGATGTAGATTTCACGGTCTGCACCTAATTTTTTTGACGTAAATGTTTCTATTGTTTTTTGAGAAAACAAAGGGATAGAACACAATACAATAACAAGTGTTTGAATTAATTTCATGTGGTATCTTTTTGGAAATTTCTTGAAAAAGCTTAATTTTTCGAAAGCAAGATAGTAAATTATTTGCTTTTGTTTAAAATGGGAAGCAATAAAAATGAAAGTGTTCCTAAAATCACCACCATTAGTGTTTGTGAAGTCCATACCAACCAACCAAAAGCAGTTCCGGAAGTTTCGGGAACGTTATAAAGTAAAAGAATTTCTGCTATTAAAAAGGGATAGGCTCCAAATCCCGAATTGGTTAAAGTAATGGCAAGTCCGCCTACGATAAATGAAATAACCACTGTGCTTAAACTCAAGTTACTGGTTTCGGGCAAAGCAAAAATAGTAATGTAAAACATAAAAAAATAACTTGCCCAAATCAATAACGAATGAAATAGAAAAGCCCATTTTTTTTCCATTTTCCAGATGCTGAAAACACCATCCATTAAACCGGAAATTTTTTGTTTGATCGTTTGGATTAACCTAAAATTAGAATAGCGAAACATCAAAATAATGCCTATCATTATAAATGTTCCAGTTCCTAAAATCAACATTAATTTTTGAAAAGGAATTTTATCCAATACAAAAGCTTTTAATACATCGAGTTCTAAGAAAAAAGCCAATCCGATAAAAGATAATAAGAAAAAACTATCTACCACACGTTCAGCAATGATGGTTCCGAAGGCTTTGTCAAACGGGACATCTTCATATTTTTTGAGAATCAAAGCACGGGAAACTTCGCCCGAACGCGGAATAGACATATTGATGAAATAGCCAATGCAAACCGCCATGACGTTTGTAGAAATTTTTGGTTTATACCCCAAATGTTCCAATGTATATTTCCATCGATATCCTCTTGACCATAATGCCAAAGCACTGATTAATAAAGAAATATATATGTAAAAATAATCAGCATTTTTAAATTGCAGTTTAATTTCTTCTATTTGTTCGGGAGTGAATTTGCTGTAAGTGTAAATTACCAAAGCCAATCCCAACAAAATTGGAAGAAGAATGGAAAGCCATTTGCCTATTTTCTGTTTCAAGGGATTAGGTCAACGAATTATCTTTCTCGTTTGGAAAAACCAAAGAAGGCTTGAAGGTTTTAGCTTCTTCAAAATCTAAAATTCCATAAGCGATAATAATAATAATATCTCCTTTTTGAACTTTACGAGCGGCAGGCCCGTTAAGGGTAATTTCGCCACTATTACGGTTTCCTTTGATGACATAGGTTTCTAATCGCTCACCATTATTGATGTTTACAATAGAAACTTTTTCGCCTTCCACAAGGTTTGAAGCATCCATAAGGGCTTCGTCGATAGTAATACTACCGATATAATTTAAATCTGCTCCAGTCACCTTAACGCGGTGAATTTTGGATTTTACAACTTGAATTTGCATGGTGCAAAGGTAATTAATTTAATGAAATGGTATCAATCAATCGAATGTTGTTCACAAAAACAGCAATAAATGCCCGGTATTTTTTATTTTTCGACTTACGTAAACAGGACTTTAAGGTAATTTCATCAGCAATTTCAAAGTATTCTAATTTGATAATAGGATGATTTTCAAAAGTTTTTGTAACAAATTTTGAAATTTCTTTAGCACTTTTCATGCCAAATAATTTTTTTGCCTTTGATAATGTTTTGAAAATTAGGGCTGATTCTTTTCTTTCAATCGTGGATAATCGCTCATTTCTGGAACTCATCGCTAATCCGTTTGCTTCTCTGTGAATTGGACAACCGATTACTTTTACGGGGATATTATTTTTATGTACTAATTTTTTGACTATTTGTAATTGCTGGAAGTCTTTTTCGCCAAAATAAGCATGGGTGGGTTTAATTATTTCAAACAACCTTTTAACGATAGTCCCCACGCCATCAAAATGGCCCGGTCGATGTTTGCCCTCCATTTGGTTTTCTAAGCCATCATACTGAAATGATTGTGAAACGGTATTTCCGTGATAAATATCTTCAACTGATGGAGCATAAATTAGAACTTTAGCATTCAAAGAAGCTATTTTTTCCACATCTCTTTCCAGTGTTCTGGGGTATTTTGCCAAATCTTCCGGATTGTTAAATTGGGTTGGATTAACAAAGATACTCACTACAGAAATTTCATTTTCTTTCAGTGATTGTGAAAGCAAAGACAAGTGGCCTTCGTGTAAAGCACCCATCGTAGGAACAAATCCAATGGTCGTTTTTGTTGCCCAAAATGGGGTTAAATGCTCGATGAGTAGGCTTTGTTTGTTGAAAATGAGCATGTATTTTTAATTAAATGAGTTGCAAACTTACTATTTTACTTAAATATCTGCGTAAATTTTTGTAATTTTGCGTGATTTTAAAATCTAAACGATAAAGTTCAAAATAATATGGAGGATAAGAGGATATTGTATGTATCATCTGAAGTAGTACCTTATTTGGCTGAAAATGAAGTTTCCATTATGTCTTATGACGTTCCTAAAATGGTTAATGATCAGGGAGGGCAAATAAGAATTTTTATGCCACGATACGGTAATATTAATGAAAGAAGACATCAATTACATGAAGTAATACGGTTGTCCGGGATGAATTTAGTTGTGAATGATTTGGATATGCCCTTAATAATAAAGGTGGCTTCTATCCCTAAAGAAAGAATTCAAGTCTATTTTATAGATAATGATGAATATTTTAAACGTAAGGCAACTTTTACGGATGAGGAAGGAAAATTATATGACGATAATGATGAACGGGCAATTTTCTTTGCAAAAGGAGTTGTAGAAACAGTAAAAAAATTAAACTGGGTACCGGATATTATTCATGTTCATGGTTGGTTGGCTTCCTTGTTGCCGGTTTACATGAAACATTATTACAAAGACGAAGCACTTTTTTCTAATACAAAAATTGTAACTTCGGTTTATGCTCAGTCATTTGATGGAGCTTTAAATAGCGAACTTTTAAACAAAATAAAATTTGACGGTGTTCCGGAAGATTCCATTTCTGTATTAAAAGAACCCAATTATGACAATTTAATTAAAGTAGCTATTCAGCATTCAGATGCTGTTATCATTGCTTCAGAGCACCTTTCTTCAAGTTTAACAAAATTTATAGAATCTTCAGAAAAACCTTTTTTATCTTTCTTCCCGAAAGAGGATTATGCTGAGCATTACCTTAATTTCTATAAAAATAAAGTTCTATAAATTTACATTTTAAAATGCGTACAAAAAAAATAATTCAATTTTCTTCCCTGGTTGTCTTGAGTTTCTTCTTGTTTTCCTGTGATAAAGATTATAATACCTTAGGGGCTGATATCATTGGAGACAATCATTATACATTTGGAACACCGGATACAGAGGCTACCGTGGTTGCCTATAATGAAGATTTAGGTGTTGTTCAATCTAACAATTTAGTGGTTAATCCACTTGGGATTTATAAAAACACTGCTTTTGGAAAACAAACGGCTCATTTTGCCACGCAAGTATTGCTTTCAGAGCCAGTTCCTACCTTTACTATTATTGACGAGGACCCTGAAATTCTGGACGTCACGCTTTATGTTCCATATTTTAGCACAAGAGGGACCACTACGGATGATGTCACTACTTATACCTTAGATTCTGTTTACGGAACGTCTAAAATTAAGTTGAGTATATATGAAAACGGTTATTTAATGCGGGATTTTGATCCGGCTTCCAATTTCACTGCTGCTCAAAAATATTTTTCTGATCAAACAAATGATTTTGAAGTAAATAAAAGAGGAGCTGCAGCCGATGGGACATCTGCAGCCAACGGAGAGCGATTAAATAATGGAGAGGATGTTGAAGATAATGACGAGTTCTTTTTTGATGCAGCTCAAATTGCTGATACTACCACCAATGCTGAAGGAGAGGAAACTATTACCAGGTCAGCTCCCGGGATGTATTTAAAATTGAATAAAGCTTTTTTTCAGAAAAAAATAATAGACGGCTATAATCAAGGAAAATTGAACAATAATAATATTTTTAGAGATTATTTCAGGGGGTTATATTTCAAAATGGAAGACTCACCGGCTGAACCTACCGGAAGTAATAGTTTGGCGATGATTAATTTTAAAGCCGGGAAAATTACTATAAAATATAAAGAGGATAAAGCGGTTGAAGGAGAAGAAACACCGGAAAGAGTAGAAAAATCAATGGTATTATCTTTATCAGGGAATACTGTTAGTCTTTTAAATCAAGAGCGGACACCAAACTATCAATCGGCATTAACAAACGCTTCCTCAACTTTAGGAGATGAAAAATTATATGTCAATGGAGGTGCCGGATCGATGGCGATTATTGATTTATTTGGGCGTGATGCCAGTGGAGAATCAGCGGAATTAGAACAATATAGAGCTAAAGATTGGTTGATTAATGAAGCTAGTCTTACTTTCCGAATTGATAGAGAGGAGATGGGCAATAATCAGGAGCCCTATAGAGTTTATTTATACGATGTAACTAATGATAGACTGATTTTAGATTACTTTACAGACCAAACTACAAATACTTCAAAACCAAAATTAGGTAAAAGAGTTTATAGCGGAATGATTGTAAAAGAAGACAGTAAAGGAACTTATTATAAAATACGATTAACTAATTATATTTCTAATTTATTTAAAAACCCGGATTCTACCAATGTTAGGCTAGGACTTGTTGTAACGGAATCCATTGCGATTACTGACAACTATGCAATAAAAAACCAAACTGCCTCAGGTTTGAAAAAAGTTCCCTTAGCTTCTGTTTTAAATCCTTTAGGCACAGTGTTGTATGGTAGCAAATCTTCTGTACCTTTGGATAAAAGATTAAAATTAGAAATTTATTATACAAAACCTGATTAAATACTAAAAATATGTGTGGAATTGTTGGATATATTGGCAATAGAGACGCTTACTCTATTGTAATAAAAGGATTAAAACGATTAGAATATAGAGGTTACGACAGTGCCGGAGTCATGCTTTATGATGGCAAAGACTTGAAAATATCTAAAACAAAAGGTAAAGTAACTGATTTAGAGGCAGTTTCAACTAAAGATAATAATTTCTTTGGTTCTATAGGAATGGGTCATACCCGTTGGGCTACTCATGGAGTTCCAAATGATGTAAATTCACATCCTCACCTTTCTAATTCCGGAAACATTGCCATAATTCACAATGGAATCATAGAAAATTATGAACCCTTAAAAAAAGAATTAATCAAAAGAGGTTATGTTTTTCATTCCGATACTGATACGGAAGTATTAGTTAATTTAATTGAAGACGTTCAGAAAAAAGAAGGTTTGAAATTAGGAAAAGCGGTGCAAGTTGCTTTGAATCAAGTTGTCGGAGCCTATGCAATTGCAGTTTTTGACAAGAACAAACCGGACGAAATTGTCGTAGCCCGATTAGGAAGTCCGCTAGCCATTGGTGTTGGCGAAGGAGAATTTTTTGTAGCTTCAGATGCTTCGCCTTTTATTGAATATACTTCCAATGCGATTTATTTAGAAGATGAAGAAATGGCCATTGTGCGACTTCACAAACCTATCAAAGTTAGAAAAATAAAAGATGATACCTTAGTTGATCCCTATGTTCAGGAATTAAAAATGAACCTGGAACAAATTGAAAAAGGAGGTTATGATCATTTTATGCTCAAAGAAATTTATGAGCAACCCAATGTCATTAAAGATACTTACCGTGGAAGATTACTTTCTAATAAAGGAATAATCCAAATGGCGGGTGTGGAAGATAATTTGGAAAAATTCTTAAATGCAGAGCGAATTATAATTGTAGCCTGTGGAACATCATGGCATGCCGGATTAGTTGCAGAATATGTAATAGAAGAATTTGCAAGGATTCCCGTGGAAGTTGAATATGCCTCAGAATTCCGTTATAGAAATCCAATAATTAATAAAAAAGATATTGTAATTGCTATTTCTCAATCCGGAGAAACAGCGGATACCTTAGCCGCAATTAAATTAGCCAAAGAAAATGGTGCTTTTGTATTTGGTGTATGTAATGTTGTTGGTTCTTCTATTTCAAGAGAAACCAATGCTGGTGCTTACACTCATGCAGGTCCTGAAATCGGGGTGGCTTCTACAAAAGCTTTTACAACACAAATAACAGTGTTGACCTTAATTGCTTTGCGTTTGGCTAAAGCAAAAGGAACAATGAATAATTCTGAATACCATCGCTACCTAATGGAATTAGAAATGATTCCGGAAAAAGTAACCGAGGCACTAGTAGGAACAAATGAAATGGCCAAAAAAATTGCTGAAATATACAAGGACTCACCCAACTGTTTATATTTAGGTAGAGGATATAATTTCCCTGTAGCTTTGGAAGGAGCTTTAAAATTAAAAGAGATATCCTATATCCACGCAGAGGGATATCCTGCTGCAGAAATGAAGCACGGTCCAATTGCTTTAATTGATGAATCTATGCCGGTTATTGTCATTGCTCCTAAAATGGGACATTATGATAAAGTGGTTAGTAATATCCAAGAAATTAAATCAAGAAGCGGTAAAATAATTGCTGTAGTAACCAAAGGGGACACACAAGTTCGCGAATTAGCTGACCATGTTATTGAAATCCCAGAAACATCAGATGCTTTATCTCCACTTTTAACTACTATACCATTACAATTACTTTCTTATCACATAGCCGTTTTAAGAGGTTGTAACGTTGACCAGCCAAGAAATTTAGCAAAGTCTGTTACCGTAGAATAGTTAATTTAAAACAGCAAATAATTGAAAGCAAGAGAAATCTTGCTTTTTTTGTTTTTATACAATTTTTATTTATTAACAACGCACAAAATAGTATGTAAGCATACTATTTTGAGGCTTTTAAACGAAAACGTTTGAGATTTTTTCAAAAACCTCTGTGATATTCAGTAATTACTATGGTTTTCAAAAATTGTTAAATTCGAAAATTTAGCACGCTTTTTTTATTAATATCAAAATTATTTGTACTTTGCTGACGAAAACTAACAAAACTCTAACTTTATGAAAGTGTATTTATTTATTCTGACATTGTTTTTTTGCAGCATCACTTTTGCTCAAACTTCAATTTCAGGGAACGTCGTTGATGAAAAAAATCAACCCATCCCAGGTGCCAGCATTAAAATTGTTGGCGAAGCGATAGGTGCGGTGACCGATTTTGACGGGAACTTTACCTTAACTACGCAAAAAAAACCTCCTTTTTCAGTAGAAGTCTCTTCTATTGGCTTCACTTCTAAAACAGTAGCCATCAGTGCAAACAATCAAAAAATCAGTGTTGTTTTGTCTGATGAAGAAACACGTTTAGATGAAATTGTAGTATCGGCTTCCAGAGCACCTGAAAGGATAAGAGAATCGCCTGTTACTATTGAAAGAATGAGTGTTAAAGAAATTAAAAAATCAGCTTCGGTGACTTTTTATGATGGATTGGAAAATTTAAAAGAGGTACATATGAATACCAGTAGTATGTCTTTTAAATCTATCAACACCAGAGGTTTTGCCACTGTTGCGAATACTCGTTTTATGCAGTTGGTAGATGGTATGGATAATTCTTCTCCTTTATTGAATTTTGTTTTAGGAAATTTAATTGGTGTTTCAGAAATTGATGTTCAAAGTGTTGAATTGTTACCAGGTGCCTCTTCTGCTTTATACGGTGCGAATGCCTTTAACGGTATTTTATTTATGACAAGCAAAAGCCCTTTTACCGATGAAGGCGTTTCTGCTTATGCAAAAGTTGGGCAAACCAGTCAAGAAGCTGCCGGAAATAATCTTTACTATGATTATGGAGTACGTGTAGCCAAAGCTTTTTCGCCCCATTTTGCTGCTAAAGCTAATTTTACGTTCATGAATGGAACAGATTGGTATGCCACTGATTATAGAGACAGAGACTTAGTAAATAATGTTGGAATTGATAGAACTGACCCGAACTATAATGGTATAAACGTTTATGGTGATGTGGTTTCAACTAATATTAAAAGTGTTGCTTCCAGATTATTAAATGCTGGTGCAATAACTCCTGCTCAATTTACTGTTTTTAATGCTATTTTGCCAAATCAAAATGTATCAAGAACAGGGTATAACGAAGTTGATATTACGGATAATAAAGTACAAAATGCTAAAATTGATTTCTCTTTCCACGTTAGACCATGGGCTACATCCAGTTCAGAATGGGCAAAAGATATCGAGTTTATTTGGCAAAGTAAATTTGGTTTTGGTAACACGGTTTATCAAGGAGCAAACAGGTATTATTTGAATGGATTTCAAATGTCACAACATAAATTTGAAGTAACCAGTAAAAACTTCTTCTTAAGAGGTTATGTTACTTCTGAAGATGGAGGAAATTCATATGATATGGAATTTACTGCGGTGAATATTAACAGAGTTTGGAAGCCGGATAATACTTGGTTTGGTCAATATGCCGCCACTTATGTACAATCAACGTTAGGTGGAGCGACTCCGGATCAAGCACATGCTGCAGCAAGAAATGTGGCTGATACAGGAAGATTTTTACCTGGTTCAGCAGAATATAAAAATGCTTTTAATCAAGTCACAGCTGACCCGGATGTATTAACCGGTTCTAAATTGGTGGATAACTCAAAAATATACCATTCTGATGCCAACTATAATTTTAGAGATATTATTAAAATTGCTGAAATTCAAATAGGTGGTTCTTACAGAAAATATGATTTGAATTCATTTGGTAGAATTTATACGGATACACCTGAAAATGGTCCTATTGATTATGATGAGTATGGTGCTTACGTTCAACTTCAAAAGAAATTTTTACAGGATAAATTCAAATTTACAGGTTCTGTTCGTTACGATAAAAGTCAAAATTTTGACGGGAATTATTCCCCAAGAGTATCTTTAGTTTTCTCTCCGGATGAACAAAAAAGACACAATTTCAGAGGATCTTTTCAAACCGGTTTTAGAAATCCTTCTACACAAGATCAATATATCGGATTTAATGTTGGAAATGCAGTACTTATTGGTTCTGCCGCTGATAACTTAGACAGATATTCTGAGGTTAGACCAGTTTCTACTGCTACAGGACAAGCATTTGCAGGAGGTGAATCTGTTGTGATGACAGGACAAAACGCTTATTATAATTCTTATACAGAAACATCAGTTAGACAATTTGCTGCATTAGCAGGATCGGACCCTATTGCTGCTTCTGCTTTGTTAAAAAGAACAGATGTAGATTTAGTAAAACCTGAAACTGTAAAAGCATTTGAATTGGGTTATAGAGGTCAATTTGAAAAATTCTCTTATGATTTGAATGGGTATTATAATATTTACAATGACTTTATTGGTAATTTAAATGTTGTTGCTCCTTTATATGGAACTGCTCAAGATGCTCCGGATCCTACTGCAGGACCAACAAACGCAGGAACACAATCGCTTCATGCCTTACAAACAGGAAACATTAGAGCTTATCAACTATACACCAATACGGATATTGAAATTATATCATTAGGATTTGGTGCGGGTGTTTCTTATAAAATTTACAAAGATTTTGAAATAGGAGCCAATTATAATTATGCTGAATTTGACTTTGATCAAGAAAAAGACCCAAGTTTTGAAGCCGGATTTAATACTCCAAAACACAGAGTTAAAGGATCGTTGAGCAACGATAAATTATTCCCTAATTTCGGATTTAATGTAAGTGCCAGATGGAATTCTGAATATTTATGGCAATCTACTATGGTTGACGGTATGATTAGTGAAGCTACAGTAATTGATGCTCAAATTAATTACGGCATTCCTAAATTAAAATCAGTTTTAAAAGTTGGTGCCACTAATATTGGAGGAAAAGAATACCAACAAGTATTAGGAGCAGGAGCAATCGGACAACAGTTTTTTGTTGGTATAACCATCAATCAATAATATAATAACATAATTTTTAATACTATGATAAAAAATATAAAATGGCTATTCCTGGTTTCTTTAACCATTGTAGCTTGTAGCGATGATGAAACTGTCGTTGTAAATAATACTTCGGATGGGTTGCCCTTAACTGCTGGTTCTGCTGATTTTTCTAACTATGTTTCTTTAGGAAATTCGTTGACAGCCGGATATTGTGACAATGCTCTTTTTATTGAAGGCCAAGCTAATTCGTATCCTGCCATCTTAGCAGATCAATTTGCTTTAGTGGGTGGTGGAGAATTTAAAATTCCTTACACTAATGATAACACAGGAGGTTTATTGTTAGGTGGAAATGTAATTGCCGGACCTAGACTTTATTTTAATGGTGCCGGACCTGCTCCGGTAACCGGTATTCCAACAACGGAGGTTTCTACTGTTTTAGCAGGACCATTTAATAATATGGGTGTTCCGGGAGCAAAAAGTTTCCATTTATTGGCCCCTGGCTATGGTAATGTTGCCGGTGTAGCCACTGGTCAAGCGAATCCTTATTTTGTTCGTTTTGCTTCGTCTCCTTCAACCACTATTTTGGCTGATGCAGCTGCTCAAGACCCTACTTTCTTCTCTTTATGGATTGGAAATAATGATGTGCTTGGATATGCCACTTCAGGAGGTTCCGGAACAAATCAAACAGGAAATTTTAACCCTGCTACGTATGGCCCTAATGATATCACAGACCCAAATGTATTTGCTAACGTTTATACTGCTTTAGTTGACGGAATGACCGCCAATGGTGCACAAGGGGTGGTTGCTAATTTACCTTATGTAACGACGATACCTTTCTTTACTACGGTTCCTCATAATCCTGTTCCGCTTAATGCTGCAACGGCAGCTCAATTAAATGCCGGCTTTTCGGCTTATAATAACGGCTTATTATTTGCTCAATCTGTTGGATTATTAACTGCTGACGAAGTAACTAGAAGAACGATTTCTTTCTCGGCTTCTAACACAAACAGAGTGGTTATGGTAGATAGTTATTTAACTAATTTGGCTGCATATGGAATTCCATCATACAGACAAGCAACTTCAGAGGATTTAGTAGTTTTACCGGCAAGAAGTTTTATTGGAACTGCTGTTGGGGGTAATCCTGCACAAATCAATGGCGTTTCTGTGCCTTTAGCAGATAATTGGATTCTTTCTAAAGATGAAATTCTTGAAGTAAAAACGGCTACAGATGCTTATAATGCAACTATTCAATCCATTGCAAGTGCTAAAGGGTTGGCTTTTGTTGATGCAAATGCCTTAATGACTCAAGTAGCGAATGGCGGTATTACAGCTGATAATTTTACTGTAACATCAACCTATGTAACCGGAGGAGGTTTCTCTTTAGACGGTGTACATCCTGGTCCTAGAGGATATGCTTTGATTTCAAATGAATTCATAAAAGCAATTAATGCAACTTATGGTTCTAACTTTAAAGGAGTTAGTTTAGGAAGTTACAGAATATTATATCCTCAAAACCCGGATAATTTTTAATTTGTCCTACAAACTATATCAAAACCACCTTCGCAACAAGGTGGTTTTTTTATTTTACTACACTATTTACAAGCATTTCATCAGCTTACTTCGAATACTTCAAAAAATGATAAAAAAAACATCCTTTTGCTATTGATTTTGTATTTTTAAAAATTATCTTTGCACTCTGAAAAAAGATATGTTTTTTATAATCTTAAATAGCTATTAAATAAATACATAAGCAATGTCAAAAGTAATAGGAAAAGTTGCCCAAATTATCGGACCGGTTGTAGACGTAGTGTTTGACTCCAAAATTGCCGAATTACCTAAAATCTATGATTCATTAGAAATCAAAAGAAAAGATGGTGCTATCTTAGTGTTGGAAGTTCAATCACACATTGGTGAGGATACCGTAAGAACCATTTCAATGGACTCTACGGATGGTTTAAGTAGAGGTACTGAAGTAGAAGCTACCGGTGCTCCAATCCAAATGCCTATCGGGCCGGATGTTTATGGAAGACTTTTTAATGTAATTGGAGATGCCATTGATGGTTTAGGAAACTTGCCAAAAGGAGGAGCAAACGGAATGTCTATTCACAGACCGGCTCCAAGATTTGACCAATTATCAACTTCAACAGAAGTTTTATTTACCGGAATTAAAGTAATCGATCTTATTGAGCCTTATGCAAAAGGAGGTAAAATTGGATTATTTGGTGGTGCCGGTGTTGGTAAAACAGTATTGATTCAAGAATTGATTAATAATATCGCTAAAGGTCACGGTGGTCTTTCCGTATTCGCAGGAGTTGGAGAAAGAACGCGTGAAGGAAACGATTTACTTCGTGAGATGTTAGAGTCAGGAATTATAAAATATGGAGAAGAATTCATGCACTCTATGGAAAATGGAGGATGGGATTTATCTAAAGTAGACAAACCGGGAATGAGAGAGTCTAAAGCTACTTTCGTATTCGGACAAATGAACGAACCACCGGGAGCTCGTGCTCGTGTAGCCTTATCCGGACTTTCTATTGCGGAGTATTTCCGTGATGGAGCAGGTTCTGACCAAGGGAAAGATGTATTATTCTTCGTGGATAATATCTTCCGTTTCACCCAAGCAGGTTCTGAGGTATCGGCTCTTTTAGGTCGTATGCCATCTGCGGTAGGTTACCAACCAACATTGGCAACGGAGATGGGGGCCATGCAAGAGCGTATTACTTCAACCAACAAAGGTTCTATTACATCGGTACAAGCGGTTTACGTTCCTGCGGATGACTTAACTGACCCGGCACCGGCAACAACGTTTGCTCACTTAGATGCAACCACGGTATTGTCTCGTAAAATTGCTGAGTTAGGTATTTATCCTGCAGTAGACCCATTGGATTCTACGTCAAGAATTTTGACAGCTCAAATCTTAGGGGATGAGCATTATAATTGTGCTCAACGCGTGAAAGAAATACTTCAAAAATACAAACAACTTCAAGATATTATCGCCATCCTTGGTATGGAAGAATTATCAGAAGATGATAAATTAGCTGTTTCAAGAGCACGTCGTGTACAACGTTTCTTGTCACAACCCTTCCACGTAGCTGAGCAATTTACAGGTATCCCAGGAGTTTTAGTTGATATTAAAGAAACCATCAAAGGATTTAATATGATTATGGATGGTGAATTAGATCACTTACCGGAAGCCGCATTCAACTTGAAAGGTACCATTGAAGAAGCTATTGAAGCCGGAGAGAAAATGTTAGCGGAAGCGTAAAACAATGGATAATTGACAATGGATAATTGTCAATTGTTAATCATCAATTATCAATTAAATTATGATTTTAGAAATAGTATCACCGGAAGCTACCTTATTCAAAGGCGAAATCACTTCAATTACCTTACCCGGAGTTGATGGTTCGTTTCAGATATTGAATAATCACGCCCCTATCGTTTCTATTTTAAAACAAGGCACTGTTAAAATAACAGCTCCTAGTTTTAAAATCAATAAAGAAGTAGCAGATAAATTTACCAAAGTAAATGATCAAAACTACACGATTGAAGTTACGTCCGGGACCATTGAAATGAAAAATAATAAAGTAATTGTATTAGCAGACTAATACTTTTAAAAAATACTGATAGAAAGCCTCACCATCGTGGGGCTTTTTTAATTTTAGGAGTCGTTATTACAGTATAGGCCAGTTGTAATTTACTTATCACTATTTCTATTTCCTCTTCATTCAAATGACCGAATCCTAACCGAATAGCACAGGTTTTTTTATCTTGATAAAGAATGGTTTTAGGTAAAAATAAATCTAATTTTGAGGCTTCTTCGGCCAGTTGAAGAAGTGAAATCGAAGGTTGAAATGTAATCCAAATGGCTAAACCTCCAGACGGCTTTTTAAAATATACCGTATCATAAAAGTACTTTTTCAGGCATTCACAAACATAATCACGTCTTCGCTTATAGGTAATGATGTTTTTTTTAAGCAAACGATGAATTTCCCCTTCCTGAATTAATTCTGAAAGCATTTGTTCCTGAATCAAATCTCCTTGTCGGTCTACCATTTGTAAATAGTTTTTGGCTTCAGCAATTAAATTCTCAGGAGCCACAACAAATCCGGTTTGAAAACTTGGTAAAAAAGATTGCCCCAGTTTCCCCAAATAGATAATCATTCCATTTGCATCTGCACTCGCCATAGGTAACATTGCTGTTCCTTCCAATTGAAAATCATAATCATAATCATCTTCGATAATGGCAAATTGATAGGCTTTTGCCAGTTCCATTAATTTAATGCGTCGCTCAGCTGACAGGGAATAGGTAGTTGGATAATCTCTATTTGAACAAATATAAACACAACGGATTTTTCCTTTAGTAAAGTGTTTTTCAATATAATCAATATCTAAACCGTTTTCATCTATCGGAATGGTAATGATTATAGCTCCAGCCTCTTGAAAAATCATATTCGCATTATGATTGCTTAACTGGCCAACTAAAACAATTTCTTTATTTCGAATCACCAATTGCGAAATAATATACAAACTTAATTCTGTACTTCTGGTGCTGATGACGTTTTGAGGCTGCACATGAAAACCGCGAGAAGCATTTAAATAATTGCACAATTGATTTTCAAAAGCAGAATTCTTTGATTTTGAATTGGGGTTCCATTTTGAAATCAATGATTTTCTTTTCATGGAAGCACTATACCATTTTGAAAATTCGTAAACAGGATGTAACCTCAAATCGGGTTGTCCGTCATTTAAACTATATTTTGTTTCTGAATATTCATTGGTGGAAGACAAAAGGAAAGAAGTTTCAAAGGGAAACCCAGTGTGTTTAGGATAATGATGCACATCTCCAATTTTATTGGATTGAGCTTTAAGAGCTGTCTTTTTGGGCTTAGGGTCTAAAATAAATGTTCCTTTGTTAGCAATGATTTCAACCCAGCCTTGGGAAGCTAATTCATCATAAACGGCTACTGCCGTATTTCTGTGAATTTGGAATAATTCTTTAAACGTTCTGGTTCCCGGTAACGCTGTTCCGGCACTTAAATAGCCTCTTTGAATGGCATTGATAATTTGTTGGGCTATTTGAATATATACTGCTGTGTTGCTCGATTTGTCAAATTGAATCAAGGCTGTTAGGAGGGAATTAACCGGACTATCTTTCATTTTAATAGTGGACTAGTTTAATCGTCCGGAAAGTTACTACTTTTGCCTCGTTTTTAACTCATTTAACATTTCAAAAAATGAAAAGAAGAAATTTTCTTGTTCTCTTTTTAGTGTTTACTTTTATAGTAACTGCTCAAGAGAATAGCCAACGAATTGATACATTAAGTGAAGTTATCGTGTCTTCTACCCGAATTGATATTCCGTTTTCTCAGAATTCGAGGACGATTCAATTGATTACCTCGGAACAAATCAAGCAAAGTGGTGTTACTAATGTGGCGGATTTATTATTGCTAATATCCGGTGTTGATGTGCGAAGAAGAGGAACCAGCGGTATGCAAGCTGATTTGTACTTAAGAGGCGGAAGCTTTGACCAAACGTTGTTGTTGATAGACGGCATAAAAGTGGAAGATGCTCAAACCGGACATCACACGATGAATTTGGCTCTACCGATAGAAGTGATTGAGCGAATTGAAATTATCAAAGGGCCGGCAGCCAGAGTATTTGGTCAAAATGCTTTTACCGGAGCGGTGAATATTGTGACAAAAAAGGCATTATCCAATAAGTTTACCCTGCAAGGTCAAGCGGGTTCGTATGAACAACTAAATTTATCGGCGACCATTATGCAGGATTATGAGAAAACTTCCCATGTGGTACAGTTTTCAAGAAACATTTCAGAGGGTTACCGCTATAATACGGATTATGATAACCAGAATTACTTCATTAAGAGTACCATCAAATCAAGTGAAATGCCTATTGATATTTTGGCCACTTTCTCTGAGCGAAAATTTGGAGCAAATGGGTTTTATGCTACTCCTTCTGCCATTAATCAATATGAAGAAACACAAGCCAGTTTAGTAGGTGTTCAATCAGTATTTACAAAAGGGAATGTGACTTTTAAACCGAGAATGTATTGGCGAAGAAACCAAGACGAATATGTGTTTGTTCGGGATAATCCGGAAATCTACCGAAATTTACATATCACTAACAAAGTGGGGATGGAATTGAATACCGCTATCAAATCGAAATGGGGTACTACCGGTGTGGGAGTGGATTTAGCAAAAGTGTATTTGTCTAG
>JAKLIC010000030.1 GCA_022709825.1 Bacteroidota bacterium
CCGCCCATGAAAGAAACAGTAGTATGTTCCATTCCTCCGCCCCAACCAAATTGGGCATGACCATATTTTTCATTCGCAAAGGGATAGGTTTCAAACAATTCTTCAAACAAATTCATAATCGGAATTGTTACGGCAACACTATTTTGAGAAGAGGTTAGATTTTCAGGATATAAATAATTTACTATTGGAAATTGGTTTGGAGCTGTTCCGGCTTGTTGTGTAAAAACACTGTAATTCGTGATGGCAAGTGCAACTAGATAAGCAGGAATGGGATAATTGTGTTGAAAATGGCTTGTTTTTGTGCCATTACCATTGTCAACAATTCCCATTTCAAGACCATTCGTAACGCTTACGTATTCTGAAGGAGCTGTAATAAAAACATCTAAACTATCAATTTTATCATTTAAATCTTGTTTACATGGCCACCAATCTCTTGCTCCAAAAGGTTCTGAAAGAGTCCAAATAATAGGCGTTCCACTGTGTGAACTTTTAGTAAAACCATCTTCGGAATCATCCGGTGCTCCGGCATAACTTACGGAAACACTATGCGATGTTCCAGCACTTAATGTAGTTGGAAAAGTAATAATTAATTCCTTTGTGAATATATTGTGATTAAAACTTAAAGACTGATTATTCATCATCACGGATCCTACCGTAATTCTATTGTTGTAATATGGATTTGAAGTGGAGGTTATGCTGCTTAAATCGAATGTAATCGTGTTCATGTTTTCTAAAGCCAAAAACTGGGTAGTCACATTGCCACTAATAAAATAAACAGCCGGGTCAATGGTGAATTCTAATTTTTGATACGTAACATCATAATTTGCAGTATTCGGATTCGCTTGAAAATTAACTAGCTGTGAAGAAGATTTTAATTCTGCTTCAGCAATTTCATTTACTTCCTTTAAAAAGTCTTGAGCGAATAAAGGGTTGATGCAAGCAAACAGTATAATTAGTAGGTATTTTTTCATTTTGTTTGGAAATTGTAGGCCAAATGTAGAAAAATTTATTGATTTATAACTTTTTGATGATTTTTTTAGCATTTTTTTAAACCTTGTTTTAGTCTTTATCATTTTTAAAATCAGCATTTACCGTTACAAAACATTTCCGTACATTTGTGCTCGCAAAAAACGCATATTATGTTACAACTGACAGTCATTCGAGAGAATAAAGAAAAAGTAATCAAAGCTTTGGCTAAAAGAAATTTGGATGCCCAAAGTATGGTTAATAATGTCTTAGATTTAGACGAAAAAAGAAGAACTACACAAGTAGAATTAGATAATATCTTGGCTGAATCCAATTTGCTTTCGAAAGAAATTGGCGAAATGATGAAATCGGGCGAAAAAGCAAAAGCCGAAATTGTCAAACAAAAAACAGTTCAGTTAAAAGAAAAAAGCAAAGAATTATCAGAAAAACTAGAGGTTTATACTTCGTCACTTGTAGAAGAATTATATAAAATACCAAATACTCCTGCCGATATTGTTCCGGAAGGTAAAACACCCGAAGATAACTTAACGGTTCATCAGGAAGGTACTATTCCAACTTTACACGAAGGAGCATTACCACATTGGGAATTGGTAAAAAAATATGACATTATCGATTTTGAATTAGGAGTAAAAATCACCGGTGCCGGTTTTCCGGTTTACAAAGGGAAAGGTGCAAAACTGCAACGGGCATTAATTACCTATTTCTTAGATAAAAACACAGAAGCCGGTTATTTGGAATACCAAGTTCCTCATTTAGTGAACGAAGCTTCCGGTTTCGGAACTGGACAATTACCCGACAAAGAAGGGCAAATGTATCACGACGCGACCGATAATTTATACTTAATTCCAACCGCTGAGGTTCCGGTAACAAATCTATTTCGGGATGTGATTTTAAACGAAAATGAGTTGCCAATTAAATGTACCGGTTACACGCCTTGTTTTAGAAGAGAAGCCGGTTCTTATGGTGCTCATGTTCGTGGTTTAAATCGTTTACACCAATTTGATAAAGTAGAAATTGTCCGCATCGAACATCCGGATAAATCATATGAAGCCTTAGATGGCATGGTAGAACATGTGAAAACTTTATTACAGGAATTGAAATTACCGTATCGAATTTTGCGTTTGTGTGGAGGAGATATGGGTTTTACCTCTGCTTTAACGTATGATTTTGAGGTTTTTTCAACCGCTCAGGACCGTTGGTTGGAAATTAGTTCTGTTTCTAATTTTGAGACATTCCAAGCCAATCGTTTGAAATTGCGTTTTAAAGATAAAGAGGGTAAAAACCAATTAACCCATACCTTGAATGGAAGTTCTTTGGCTTTACCTAGAGTATTGGCCGGAATTCTTGAAAATTATCAAACACCGGAAGGAATTGTTATTCCGGAAGTGTTGCGTCCCTACACCGGATTTGACATTATCAACTAAAAAAGTTAATCTTTATACAAACCATGTACTAATTAGCGAAAAAAAGCTATTTTAGTACATTGTTTTTTATGTCCTATGCAGAAAATTATCCTCTTTTTGGTGTTTTTATATTCAACGATTGTTTTATCTCAAAATGATCAGTTGGCACAAAACTATTATGACCGAGGCGAATTTGAAAAAGCATTATTGAGCTATGAAGAGTTGCTGAAAGTACAACAAGGGAACAGTATTTATTTTCAACGGATTATAGATTGCCATCAACAACTACTTCAATTTGATAAAGCAGAAAAGGCTATTCAAGAACGTCTTGACAAATATAGAATGGCCAGTATGTATGTAGAATTAGGCTATAATTTTCAATTGCAAAAAAATCAGGTAAAAGCCGAGTTGAATTACAAAGAAGCGATTGAAAAAATTAAGGAAAACACCTCAAATGTTTATAGTGTAGCTGGTGCATTTGAAAAGAAAGTGTTGTTAGATTACGCATTACAATCCTATCAATTGGCAATTTCTATAGACCCCAGAAATAAATTCAATTATCAAATGGCCTTGTTGTACGGACAAATGGGGAAACCGGATTTAATGATTGAAAATTACCTCGAGGAAATGTATGAGAACCCACAAAACAGTGTTATGGTTCAAAATCAGTTGTCGCGGTTTATGAATGAGGATGCAGATGAATCGTTTAATGCAATGCTAAGAAAAGCATTATTGGTTCAAGTGCAAAAAAACCAGGATGTTTTTTGGAATCAAATGTTGAGTTGGTTTTTTGTTCAACAAAAAGAATATGGTAAAGCATTTATTCAGGAAAAAGCAATTTATAAAAGAGAACCGGAATCTTTTTCGAATATTGTAAACCTTGCTGAGTTGGCCATTGAAGAAAATGAAAATGAAATCGCTGCTGAAATTTTGACTTTTATTTTAGAAAACACGCAGGATTTAGATTTGCAAATATATGCTCACCACTATTTAATGAGCATACGAATTAGTAAAGCTAAAAATACAGATTATGCTGCAATCAACGCTGAGTTTCAAAATTTAATGAAACAATATGGTGTCAATCCATATACCCTTTCTTTGCAAAGACTGCAAGCAGAATTTCTCGCTTTCAAAATGAAAATGCCTGATGCCGGTAAAGCCATTTTGCAAAAGGCAATGGAATTGCCATTGAATAAATTCCAAGTGGCGGAAGCTAAAATGGAATTAGCGGATATTTTGTTATATGAAGAAAAATTTAATCAAGCTTTATTGTATTACACTCAAATAGAGGAAGATTTAAAAAATGACGTACTTGGTCATGAAGCCAGTTTAAAAGCAGCAAAAACAAGTTATTATAAAGCCGACTTTAATTGGGCCTTGACACAACTAAAAGTACTTAAATCAGCTTCTACTCAATTGATAGCGAATGATGCCTTAGAATTGTTCCTTTTAATAAACGACAATACTGTGGCCGATTCTACCCAAATTGCATTAAAGAAGTTCGCGAAAGCTGATTTTCTTTTATATCAAAATAAAAATCAGGAAGCATTAGTTCAATTTCAGCAAATAGTAAAAGAACACAAAGGAGATGTTATTGAAGATGTTACTTTGTTACGAATAGGTAAAACCTATGAACAATTAGCCGATTTCACCACTGCTTTGTCGTTTTACCAGCAAATTATTGATAATTTCCCGGAGAGTATTTATAGAGATGAAGCTTTGTTTTTTTCAGCGGAACTATATAACAAACAACTTAATCAACCTGAAAAAGCCAAAACATTGTACGAAGCCGTACTTTTTAATCACCAAGACAGTATTTATTATGTTGAAGCTCGAAAGAAATTTCGTCAACTTCGTGGTGACTCTAATTTGTAATTCAAAGAATAAAACTTTTAGTCCAATTTTGCTCCATTCTGCTTAGATTGGTGCTGATAAAAAATAATTATGATTCTATACAACGTAACCATCAACATCGATTTAAGCGTTCATGACCAATGGATGAAATGGATGCAAACAAAACACATTAATGATGTTTTAGCAACCGGAAAATTCACCTCGGCCCGAATGGTTAAAGTATTGGTAGAAGAAGAAGGAAGTGTTACCTATTCGATTCAATATACAACCGAGAGCAAAGAAAAATTGGAACGCTATTATCAAGAAGACGCTCCTCGTTTAAGACAAGAAGGCCTTGCTCTATTTGCGGATAAAATGTTAGCTTTCCGAACGGAATTGCAAGTGATGAGTGAACATTTTCCAAAATCTGCATTGCAGTAAAATAACATTCAAAGATAATTCAGCAACTCCGCCAATAAAAATGGAAAAAGTAAAAGCAAAAAAACACCTTGGGCAACATTTTTTGAATGATGAAAATATTGCTCAAAAAATAGCCGATTCATTGACTTTGGTGGGGTATCAAACTGTCTTGGAAATTGGCCCTGGGATGGGTGTGCTGACCAAATATTTACTGGAAAAACCTATTACAACTTTTGTCATCGAAATCGATACAGAATCAGTAACCTATTTGCAGAATCATTTTCCTAAACTTGATGGAAAAATTATAGCTAAAGATTTTTTAAAATATAACCTTTCAGAAGTATTTGGAACGGAACCTTTTGCCATTATCGGAAATTTTCCTTACAACATTTCTACTCAGATTGTTTTTAAAACATTAGAACTTCGGCATCAAATTCCTGAATTTTCAGGGATGTTTCAAAAAGAAGTGGCTGAACGAATTTGTGAAAAAAAAGGAACAAAGGCCTACGGAATACTATCTGTTTTAACCCAAGCGTTTTATGAAGCCGAGTACCTTTTTACGGTTTCTGAACATGTTTTTATTCCGCCCCCAAAAGTAAAATCAGGGGTATTGCGATTGCGTAGAAAAGAAAATTATCAATTACCGTGTGACGAAAAATTGTTTTTTTCCGTCGTGAAAACGGCCTTTAACCAACGAAGAAAAACACTTCGTAACAGTTTAAAAACATACCAATTGAGTGATAATTTAAAAGAAGATAGTATCTTTGACCTCAGACCGGAACAACTTTCAGTCGAACAATTTATTGAACTCACGCAAAAAATAGCCGCCGATGGAGTTTAAAATCAGCAGAGAATTTCTCACGCAAATTGAGCAATTAATTGAAGGAAACAAGGAGCAGGAATTACACGATTTGCTCCATGAAATCCATTATGCTGATATTGCTGAAATCATGGAAGAACTTGACCATGTAGAAGCAAGTTATATTTTTAAAATTCTTGACAGTGAAACAACCTCAGAAGTTTTATTAGAACTTGATGAAGAAGTTCGTGAGAAAATATTAAGGGATTTATCACCGAAAGAAATTGCCGAAGAATTAGATGAACTTTCCACGGATGATGCGGCAGATATTATTGCGGAACTTCCACAAGCAAGAAAAGAACAAGTAATTTCTGAATTAGAAGACGTTGAACACGCCAAAGACATTGTCGATTTATTGCGATATGATGAAGATTCTGCCGGTGGTTTGATGGGAAAAGAGTTGGTGCAAGTAAATGAAAATTGGAATGTGCTTACCTGTGTGAAAGAAATGCGGATTCAAGCTGAAAATGTTTCCCGTGTTCATTCTATTTATGTTGTTGATGATGAAAACAGGTTAAAAGGAAGATTGTCTTTGAAAGATTTATTAACCACATCGACCAAAACCCCCATTAGCGATATTTATATTCCAAAAGTAGATTATGTAAAAGTAGATACAAAGGATGTTGAAGTTGCCCGTATCATGCAAAAATATGACTTGGAAGCCATTCCGGTTGTTGATGAATTAGGGCGATTGGTTGGACGAATCACCATTGACGATATTATAGATGTTATCAAAGAAGAAGCTGATAAAGATTATCAGTTAGCTGCCGGTATTTCTCAGGACGTTGAAGCAGATGACAGTATTATCCAACTTACTAAAGCACGGTTACCTTGGTTAGTCTTAGCCTTATTAGGAGGATTTATAGCCGTGAAAATTTCCGGACAATTTGGAGGAGCCATGAAAGAATTTGGTGTATTGTTCTTTTTTACACCTTTAATTGCCGCGATGGCCGGAAATGTCGGGGTACAGTCTTCCGCAATTATTGTTCAGGGTTTAGCTAATAATACGCTGGGAGGAACCATTTGGCAACGTTTGTTTAAAGAGATGAAATTGAGTTTGTTTAATGGTTTTATTTTATCCATAATTCTTTTATTAGGGAGTCATTTTTTGCTTGGAGTTGAATATATAATCGGCATAACGGTTTCCATATCGTTAATTACGGTTATTGTTATCGCGTCTCTCATTGGGACATTTGTGCCCATCACTTTAAATAAATATGGCATTGACCCCGCTTTGGCAACAGGACCATTTATTACTACAAGCAATGATATTTTTGGAATTTTAATTTATTTTTCCATTGCTAAAATGATTTTAGGATTCTAAAAAGGTATTAATAGTTACTAATTCAAACCAAATTGAAAACTGCTTCTGTAAATATCCTTCATATTGATTCAAACCATCCTTTGTTGTGGAATCAGTTAGAACAAGCCGGTTTTAGTAATCACGAAGATTATCAATCATCGAAAGAAGAAATAGAAAATAGAATCCAACACTACCAAGGAATTGTGATTCGTAGTCGCTTTAAAATAGATAAAACTTTTTTAGATAAAGCGACAAATCTTCAATTTATCGCTCGGGTAGGAGCGGGTTTAGAAAGTATAGATTGTGATTATGCCAAAGAAAAAGGGATTCAATTAATCGCTGCACCGGAAGGCAATAGAAATGCCGTGGGTGAACATGCGTTAGGCATGTTAATTTCCTTGATGAACAAATTAAATCAGGCGAATCAATCAGTTCGTGACGGACATTGGATTCGAGAAGGACATCGTGGGTATGAGTTAGAAGGAAAAACAGTTGGCATTATTGGATATGGCAACATGGGAAAATCGTTTGCTAAAAAATTGCAAGGATTTGATGTTGAGGTGATTTGTTACGATATTCTTCCAAACATTGGCAATCAAAATGCAAAACAAGTTTCTTTGAAAGAATTACAACAAAAAGCTGATATACTTTCATTACACACCCCTTGGACTTTCGAGACGAATAAAATGGTTAATCGAGAATTTATAAATGCCTTTGCAAAACCGTTTTGGTTTTTGAATACTGCCAGAGGAAAATCTGTTGTAACAGCTGATTTAGTAGAAGCTTTACAAACCGGAAAGATTTTAGGAGCCGGATTAGATGTGCTGGAATATGAAAAACTATCCTTTGAAACGCTATTTGAGAGTGATAAACCAGCTGCCTTTGACTATTTATTGAAAGCAGAGAATGTTTTACTTACGCCTCATATTGCCGGTTGGACTTTTGAAAGTCATGAAAAATTAGCTCAGGTTATAGTAGACAAAATCAAATCAATTTATTTTCCGAAAGAAGAGAGGCAAGAATTAAAGAAAGTGACAGGAATAGGAGGATTCTTCTTTAAAGCAAAAGATTCCAAAAAATTAGTGGATTGGTATCATAAACACCTGGGATTAAAAACAGATCAATATGGTTCTACCTTTTGGTGGAAAGATAAAGAGGGAAATGATTGTTCAACCCAATGGTCCCCTTTTGCAGAAGATACCACTTATTTTTTGCCATCCGAAAAACAGTTTATGCAAAATTTCAGAGTAGAAAATTTATTGCATCTATTAGATGAATTAAAGAATGAAGGTGTAATAATTGTAGGTGATATGGAGACTTATGACTATGGAAAATTTGCTTGGATTTTAGACCCAGAAGGAAATAAAATTGAACTTTGGGAACCAAATGACAAAGCATTTCAATAATTTTTATATTTTTATAAAATAGTTTTAATCAAATCACTAACCAAATGGAAACATCAAAACCAAAAGAAGATTGGAATACACCAAGTTCAGAAATGCCTAATCAAGAAAATAAAAAAATCCTAGCCGGAGTTTTAGCCTTATTATTAGGAGGAATAGGAGTTCATAAATTTATTTTAGGATATACTAAAGAAGGAATTATTCAAATTGTAATTTCTATCGTAACGTGCGGTATTGGAGGAATTATTCCTTTTATAGAAGGAATAATTTATCTTACAAAGACAGATGAAGAATTTTACAATACCTATCAAGCCAATAAAAAAGCCTGGTTTTAATTATAAAAAAAGTCCCTTCATTGGGACTTTTTTATTTTAATTTTTCTCTTTTTTCTCTAATTCCGCTTGAAATTCTTCCATCACGGGTTTTACCGTACTTTCGGGTAAGTCAGAAATTCGAATGTACATTAAACCGTCCACGGCATTATTAAACAAAGGATCAACATTAAAAGCTACTACCCGAGCATTTTGCTTGATATATTTTTTAATTAAAACCGGTAACCGTAAATTGCCCGGTTCTACTTCGTCAATGATTTTATCAAATTTATTTAAATCAGCTTCCGTTTCGTTAAATACGAAATCTTTATCAGCATCTTTCAGTTTAACTTTATATTCTTTTTTGGGATGAATATATTGAGCTACATAAGGGTCATAATAATGTGATTTCATAAATTCAATCATCAACGATTTTGAAAAATCAGAAAATTGATTACTGATACTCACTCCGCCAATTAAAAATTTATGTTCCGGATAACGAAGCGTGGTGTGAACAATACCTTTCCAAAGCAAGAACAAAGGCATTGGTTTTTGCTGGTATTCTTCTATGATAAATGCCCTGCCCATTTCAATAGACTTACTCATCATGTCATATAATTCCGGTTCGAAACGAAAAAGTTCATGTAAATAAAAACCATCAATTCCGTATTTTGCATAAATTTCTGAACCTAACCCCATGCGGTAAGCTCCGGCAATCATTTGAGCATTATCATCCCACAAAAACATGTGGTGATAGTATTTATCATATTGGTCTAAATCCAATGATTCATTCGTGCCTTCGCCAATAGCCCTAAACGTAATTTCACGTAATCTCCCTATTTCATGTAAAATATTTGGGATTTTATCGGCCGTAATCATATAAACATGGTAGTTTTTACTTTGTAATAAACGGCAATCACTTTCTTTGAGCATTGCCATTTCCTCCAAAATCTTGTCATGATTGGCCGGTTTTGCGATTTCTTTTGGATTTTTTGGAAATTTTAAACTTGGAGCTGCCAACAATTTATTTCCTTTTTCAAAAGCATTGGCCAGCATATACGTTTTTTTGCGAAGAAATTCTGAATAGCTTTCCAGCGTTTCATATTCATTTTGTTCAGCAACAGAAATAGGTTTTCCAATTCTAACTTTAATGACACGGTTTTTTTGTGTCAGCAATTCTGAGGGTAATTTTGCCGTTCGAAAAGTTTCATTAATACTCGATAAGAAATAAAATAAGCGGCTGTTTTTTGCATGAAAATAGATTGGAACAACCGGAACTTGAGCTTTTCGAATGACTTTGATAGCTCCTTCTTCCCAGGGTTTGTCAACCACTAATATACCGTCTTTATAGGTGGAGACTTCACCGGCCGGAAACATTCCCAACGGTTTTCCATCGCTCAAATGACGCAACGTTTCTTTGATTCCCAAAACACTTGATTTAGCATCTTTGTGATTTTCAAATGGATTGACCGGCATTATATAAGGTTTCATGGGCTCAATGCGGTGCAATAGAAAATTCGCAATGATTTTAAAATTAGGTTCGCGTTCCAACATTAATTTTAATAACAAAATACCGTCAATTCCTCCTAATGGATGATTGGAAACGGTGATATACGGACCTTCTTTCGGAAGACGTTTTAAATCTTCCTCAGGAATGTCAAATTTTATTTCAAATTCATCTAAAATAGCATTTAAAAAAGGCACATCGGATAAATGTTTGTTCCGGTTATAAATATCATTAAGTGTAGATATTTTAAGCACTTTCATAATAATCCAGCCAATGAAAGTTCCAATGAAACCGTATTTGTCAACATTTATTGCTTTTGCAACTTCTTTAGCGGTTACTAAACCCATTCTTGTTTTGTTGTTTATTTTTATGGAAGTAACAAATATAGTAATTATAGAGAAAGTAAAATTTAAAAAACAGCTAATTAGAAGTATCTTGTTAAACATTTATTATAATTCCACCAGTCTGTTTTGATACTCAAGGTTTTTATCTATTTTTGAAAAACTTTACTAAAAATTCTAAATGCGTATTATTTCTTATAATGTAAATGGTATTCGAGCAGCCATTACAAAAGGTTTTTTAGAGTGGCTTCAACAGGCAAATCCTGATGTAATTTGTTTACAGGAAATTAAAGCTACTGAAGAACAAATTCCTACTGAGGAAATTACCAAAGCAGGTTATCCTTATCAATATTATTTTCCGGCTCAAAAAAAGGGATATAGTGGGGTAGCAATTCTTTCTAAAGTTCAACCAAAAAATGTAGTTTTCGGAACAGGAATTGCTTCAATGGATTTTGAAGGGCGAAATCTAAGAGCTGATTTCGAAGATTTCTCTGTAATGAGTTTATACTTACCCTCCGGAACTAATATTGAACGGTTAGATCATAAATTTAATTATATGGATGAATTTCAACAGTATATTAACGCATTGAAAGTTGAAGTTCCTAATTTGATTATTGGTGGTGATTATAACATTTGTCATCAAGCAATTGACATCCACGACCCGATACGGAATGCTACAGTTTCCGGTTTTTTGCCGGAAGAACGACGTTGGTTAGATGGTTTTATGAAAAGTGGTTTTATAGACAGTTTTCGTCATTTTAATAAAGAACCGCATCAGTATTCCTGGTGGAGTTACCGAGCCAATGCCAGAAATAACAATAAAGGTTGGCGAATTGATTATCATCTAGTGAGCGAACCCTTAAAGAATAGATTGAAACGGGCATTAATTTTACCAGAAGCAAAACATTCTGACCATTGTCCGATTTTAGTGGAAATAGAGTAAGTTATATCAATATAGAACCTCAAATACTTTAAATAATGATTAAAAAAGTTTCATTACTAGTTTTAGTTGCCGCCTTGGCTACTTCTTGCGTGTCCAAAAAAGTGTATAATGAATTAGAGAGCAAATTTGCAGCTTTGAAAAAAGAGCAGCGTCAACTTTCTGATGAAAACCATGATTTAGAAAAGACTAAAAATAAATTAGAAGTTGATTTAAAAGCCAATCAGGATGAATTGGCTCGAATAAAAGCGGAAAGAGACAAATTGCAAAATGAATTAGCTACAGCATCTACTAATTTAAAAACATTGACCGCTTCTTATACCGCCTTGGAGAAAAATTCTGATGAAGCTTTGCAGGCTAACATGCAGAAAAACAGAGAATTATTGGCACAATTAGACGCAAAAGAAAAAGCATTGTTAGCAGAACAAGAACGCTTAAACAAGTTACAAGCTGATTTAAAGGAACGTTCGCAACGTGTAACTGATTTAGAAAACCTAATTTCATCGAAAGAAGAAAGCATGCGAAAATTAAAAGAAACACTTTCAAAAGCATTGAATAGTTTTGAAGGGAAGGGGCTTACTGTGGAACAAAAAAACGGAAAAGTTTATGTTTCCATGGAAAATAAATTATTATTTCAAACCGGAAGTTGGGCTGTTGGAACTGAAGGAAAAAGAGCAGTTGTAGAAGTTGGTAAAGTATTAGCTCAAAACCCTGATATTTCTGTTTTAATTGAAGGTCATACCGACAATGATAAAATATTAGGTTCAATTGGTGGAGGAATAGAAAATAACTGGGATCTCTCAACAAAAAGAGCTACTGCTATTGTGAATATTTTAGCAGAAAATAAAGGAATCAATAAACAAAATTTAACGGCAGCCGGAAGAGGGGAATTTGCTCCATTAATGTCAAATGACTCTCCGGAAGGAAAAGCAAAAAACCGACGAATTGAAATTATTTTGACGCCGAAATTAGATGAGATTTCTAAAATGTTGAATGAATTATAAAAATAGGTTCTGAGTCGCTAAGGTGCTAAGTTACTTAGGTTTTTCAATCTTAACTTAGCACCTTAGCACCTTAGCACCTTAGTACCTCAAAATGAAATACACTACATTACCAAACACTTCCTTAAAAATCAGCAAAATATGTTTAGGAACGATGACTTTCGGAGAGCAAAATACCGAGGCTGAAGCTCATCAACAATTAGATTATGCTGTTTCCAGTGG
>JAKLIC010000031.1 GCA_022709825.1 Bacteroidota bacterium
CGTGTTCACATAGAAAAAACCTCGTTCCTGAAAATATTGATGTACAGCAAATGAAAGCGTGGAGCGTACTCTCATGATAGCTCCAAAGGCATTCGTTCTAACACGTAAATGTGCATTTTCCCTTAAAAATTCCAAAGAATGTTTTTTAGGTTGCATTGGAAATTTCTCTGGATCAGAATCGCCTAAAATTTCCAATTTAGCGACCTGAATTTCAACTTTTTGACCTGCTCCCTTACTTTCAGTCAATGTTCCGGTCAATGAAATTGCTGCTCCGGTGGTTATTCTTTTTAATAGTTCTTCTTTTGTGTTTTCAAAATCGACAACACATTGGATATTATGAATGGTTGAACCATCATTTAAGGCAATAAATTGATTGTTTCTAAATGTTCGAACCCAACCTTTTACTTTTACTTCGGTTTGAACAGGAGTGGCATTTAATAATTCAATAACTTTCGTGTGCTTCTTCATTTTAAATTTGTTTTCAATGCAAATATACTAACGGGTTACTATTTTTTTTATGATTTTAATTCGGTTTCTTCATCTTCTTCAACTAAAATATCTATAGTAGGTTCTATAAACTCTTCTTTGTTGGCAATTGTTTTTTCTAATGAAAGCAGTAAGGCAGGTAGTAAAATTAGATTAGAAAACATCGCGAAAAGTAGCGTTGTCGAAATTAATCCTCCTAATGCAACTGTTCCTCCAAAACTGGAAATCATAAAAACGGAAAAACCAAAGAATAATACGATTGATGTATAAAACATGCTTACGCCGGTTTCCCGCAAAGCATTAAATACCGACTTTCTGATTTTCCAATTGTTTGCCTTTAATTCCTGACGATATTTTGCTAAAAAGTGGATAGTGTCATCAACAGAGATTCCGAAGGCGATACTAAAAACTAATATTGTTGAAGGCTTTATAGGAACACCTAAATAACCCATTAAACCTGCCGTCATTATTAAAGGCAACAAGTTCGGTAAAAGAGAAATTATAATCATTTTAAATGACCTGAATAAATAGGCCATGAACAATGAAATCAGAAAAATAGCAAATATCAATGATGAAACTAAATTATTAACTAAATAATTAGTTCCTTTTTGAAACACCAATGCTTTCCCTGTTAAACTTACTGTGTATTTTTCAGGAGGAAATACTTTATTTATTTTGTCCCATAATTTTTCCTCTATTTTTTCCATTTTATCCGTGCCGATGTCTTTCATGAAAGTGGTGATTCTGGCATATTGACCTGTAGAATCCACATAGCTTTTCATGAAATTTTCTTTCTTGTTTTTAGTTGCATTTTTGGCATACGATAAAATAAAACCTTGTTCTTGTGCGGTAGGCAATTCATAATATTCCGGATTGCCATTGTAATAGGCTTGTTTGGAATATTTTACAACATTTACAACCGACATTGGACTTGAAAGTTCAGGAATATCAATTATAACCTCTTGAATTTCATCCATCTTTTTTAAAGTGGATAATTTCATGACCCCTTTTTTGCGTTTCGTGTCAATCATGATTTCTAAAGGCATGATGCCATCGAACTCTTTTTCAAAGAAGACAATATCTTTAAAGAATCCGGTTTTTTTAGGCATATCTTCAATTAAACTTCCAGAAATCCTCATTTGATAAATACCAATAATACCAATGACAAGCAAAGTAATAGAGGTAGCATAAATGGAAATTCGATTATTTTTAACTGTTTTTTCAATCCAATTTACAAATGAAGTTGTATACGTTTTATTTAAATGTTTGAGGTGCTTATCCTTAGGCAAGGGCATGAAGCTGTAAATAATAGGAATGACCAACAAACATAAAATAAACAATAAAACGATATTGATAGAAGCTACAATACCAAATTCAGTAAGTAATTCACTATCGGTAATGATAAAAGTGGCAAATCCGGCAGCCGTAGTTAAATTTGTCATCAAGGTTGCATTGCCCACTTTTGAAATTACCCTTTGCAAAGATTTTGCTTGATTTCCGTGATTTTTAATTTCCTGCTGGTATTTATTAATCAAGAAAATGCAGTTTGGAATTCCAATGACAATAATCAGAGGGGGAATTATTGCCGTTAAAACAGTAATCTCAAATCCTAAAAGGCCTAAGGTTCCAAAGGACCACATTACACCAACAATTACAATACACATGGAAATAATTGTGGCTCGATAACTTCTAAAGAAAAAGAAAAAAATAAGTGAAGTGACTAATAAAGCAGCTCCAATAAATATTCCGATTTCATCTACTATGTTTTGAGAATTTAACGTTCGGATATAGGGCATCCCCGAAACTTTTAAATCGATTTTCGTTGTCTTTTCAAACTTTTCAACTTCCGGAATGAGCACTTTTTCAATAAAATCTTTCCTAATACTGGTGTTTACAATTTTTTTATCTAAATAAATTGCTGACCGAATAGTGCCGGTTTTTTTATTAATTAATAAATGTTCATAAAAGGGTAATTCTTCAAAAAGTTCTTTTTGACGAGCAATTAGATAATCCGGGTCATTTGATTTTGATTTATTTATAAAATCAATAAATTCGAACGTTTCAAGCGTTTCGTTTTTGTTTAATTTTTTTAAATCATCAACAGAAATAATAAGTTCTACTTCTTTTGATTTTTTTAATGTTTCCATTAATTGAGTCCAAGCAGAAAAGTTCTTTGGGGTAAAAAAAGTCGAATCTTTTATACCGATGACAATCAAATTACCTTCTTCGCCAAATTTGTCTAGAAAGTCATTATACTGAAGGTTTATTTCATGATGATCAGGAAGTAGGTTTGCTTCAGTGTAAGTGAATCGCATATTTTTCCATTGCAGTGCTAAAAACACCGTGAATAGAAAAATGATGGAAAGTATTGTTATTCTATTTCTAAGGATGATTCGGGCAACTGACTCCCAAAAACCCACGCTAAACCATTTGGACATAGGATTATTTTATCGGATGCAAAGGTAATGAAATCAATACTAAGTTAAGTTTTTTAACTAAAATTAATCTTTCTTAAAAATTTGATGTTTGAAAAAAACCAAGCACTATTATCCTTTTTAAAATCCTAAATCAAAAGTAAAAGTTATTTTTATAGCTATGTTGTCTTCAAATTTACTCAATTGATTTGGCCCGTAGCGATAATAACCGCCTAATCCAAATCCGTACAATATATGATTTAATTCTATGCCAGATTCAAAATATCCCTCATTCAAAGTTTTGTACTCAATGCCTAAGTGCTGTTCAGGGTTGTCCATATTTCCCCATGCCATACGGGTTACTAAAGCCAAAGAAGGTTTCACTTTTGGGAGAATTTCGATTCTTTTAAAACCATGTTTTAAATGTAACATGAAATATCGGCTAGAAAAAAATTCATTATAAAACATGGTTTCAAAACTATTTTCACCGGCAACAGTGATTCGTTTTAAAATTGTACTTCTATCAAGATTATTTGGAGAAGAGCTATAAAGATGAGTAATCGGCACATCGCCAAGTGCTAAACCGGATTGTAATAAAAAAGTAGATTTTTGACCGTTTAAGAATTTCTTTTGGTATTTAAAGCGGAAATCAATTTTTGTATAATCGAAATCATTTCCTAATGAATTTGGAATAGTTTGGGTTACTTGAAGGGTAAAAACAGGAAATCTTTTTTCAATTTCTATTTTTCCGGTTGGGGTTTGCATAAAATCACTAAATGGATTCCATTGTAATGAAAGTGAAGCAGTTGTCATGTTGAAAACGGAATATTCTTCCCCGTCATTATAAAATAGATAATTAAATAACGGAGTAATTTTAGCTTGTGAAAATTGCCAAATGCTTTCTGATTTTGGCAATAATTTGCTTTCTATAAATCCATTCCAGGTTTGATGATGGTAGAAGGTGTTCACGTTGATGGGACGAGGATCATAAATTTTGAAAACTCTTTTATCAATCGTAAATTTTGTACTACCAATTTCTTGTACATCATCGGTATAATTTATGCCCATCCAAGTGTTTGAGAACTCATCAAAACGTTTGGCTCCACCAATTTTATATTTCATGGCTTCGTCTTTTAAGCCATAAGCCGCATACCCCTCCAGTCTATATTTTACAGAAAGTTTCTCGTTGGTTTTTCCGCCAATACCAAAACGAAAACCCTCATAATTATTATAACTGATAAGGTACCGTAGATCAAAATCAAAAAAACCAAGTGGAGCATAGCCATTGATTATTTTTCTGCCAAAAAATAATTTTGAATCAACGCCTTTTCTATAAGCCAAACTGTCTAATGATTTATAGGTGTTTTTACTTCTAAAATCTAAACTGTCCGTGCGATATAAATTCCAAAAATCACTTGTTTTATTTACAGCATCTTTATTGATTTCAATAACTACAGAAGAACGTTTGATGTCTACCGGAACATTAAATTCCCTTTCAAAAAAATAGGATTCGGAATGAATATATGAAAAATCGGTTGGCCCTTTTTTCTTTTTCAATCCCATTTCTTCATAATCACCTTCAAAAAAAATAGTTCCGCCTAAAATTTTTAAAGGATCATCATTTTGACCTTTTACGACGGTAAAGGCATTGTTTTTTGGAAACCATAGATTCTCCTGCTTTATAAATTCAAATTCATGAATGGAGGTGATGTCTAATATTCCTCTAATTCTTATAATTGCTTTTGCCAGACCAAAATTTTCTGCATCAATATAGAGTACGCCTTCAAGCCCTTTTTGATTTATTTTCTTTTTGTTTTTAAAATAAAGAACATAGCAATCTCGTTGAGCTATTTTTACAGAGGATAAAAATTTATAATCATAATCTTTTAATCCGGTTTTTGAAATTGGACTGACATATTTTGTTTCAAAAAACTCGTATTTTTCATCGTAAAGCGAAAAAGATTGTAAATGAAAACCAATTATTTCATATAGTGAATTTTTGAAACCTGACATTTTAGTGCCTAAAACTGTTTCTTTCACTTTTTGATTTTCTTGTTGAAATAATGAAACTTTTTCAGTTAAAAACAAATGTTGTTTGGTAACCAATTTTTTGAATTTATGATTAGAAGAATCAATTTTAATGTCATTCTTTTTTCCATAATAAATACTGTCAATTTTTCCACTGATTGAATCGGGATTGGCCGTAACTATTAATTTATTGTAAATTTTAAATTGAAAATTAGATAATTTTTTTTGCGGATTATTGAAGTCTTGTTTTTCTATTACCTTTTCTATAAGAACGACGGCTTCGTCATTTTCAGAGGCTGGTAATGTTGAATTTAAGTTTGTTTTTTTGGGAATTAATAAAACACTTAAGTGCTTTTTATCTTTAATATAGAGTGTTAGTGTTTCATAACCAATATAAGAAATTATCAAGGAATTTAGTGTTGAATTACTGGAAATTTCAAATTTTCCGGTAACATCTGAAGTAGAAATAATTCCAGTGTTTGTTTCAATCGTTACAAAAGGAAGGGGTTTTTGATTTGTTTGGTCTTTTATAATTCCGGTTATTCGAAATTGTGCCTGAACACAAACCGAACAAAAGAGAAAAATAAAAAGTAAATGTTTCATAGTATGAAAAAACCAGACACAAAAGTACTTTATAAAATCAAAAAATCCACTCTTTCAAGTGGATTTAGATTTAAACCTTCATGATTTCTGCTTCTTTGTGAGCGAGTAAATCTTCTATTTTCTTGATGTAAGTGTCAGTTAATTTTTGAATTGTTTCTTCCGCATCTTTACACATATCTTCAGAAGTTCCGTTTTTTTCTTCTTTCTTAATATCAGTATTGGCATCTTTTCGAGCATTTCTGATTCCGATTTTAGCATCTTCAGCTTCTGATTTGGCTTGTTTTACTAAATCACGACGACGTTCCTCGGTTAAGGCCGGAACAGAGATGATAATATTATCGCCATTATTCATTGGGTTGAATCCTAAGTTAGCCACTTGAATTGCTTTTTCAATCGGATGTAGCATATTTTTTTCCCAAGGTGTAACCGTAATGGTTCGGGCATCAGGCACATTAATATTTGCTACTTGTGATAAAGGCGTTTGAGAACCATAATAATCTACAAAAACACCACCTAACATTTGTGGAGTTGCTTTTCCGGCTCTGATGTTTAAAAATTCTTTTTCTAAATGAGCAATAGAACCATTCATGTGTTCTTTTGCCGTATCAATAATAAATTCTATTTCTTCCGTCATTTTGATAAATTTTTTAGATTTATATAATTATGATAATTTGAAATGATTATTCTACCTTTTTATAAAATTGAACAATCTATATTGTGACAGTTGTTCCAATAGTTTCACCATTACATACTTTCAATAAATTTCCCGGTTTATTCATGTCAAACACAATAATAGGTAATTTGTTTTCTTGACTTAAGGTGAAAGCTGTTGTATCCATTACATTTAGTCCTTTGCTTAATACTTCTTCAAACGAAATATAATCAAATTTCACAGCATCTTTATTTTTTTCAGGGTCGGCATTATATACGCCATCAACTCTGGTTCCTTTTAAAATTACATCAGCACCAACTTCTACTCCTCTCAATACCGCAGCGGTATCTGTTGTGAAATAAGGATTTCCTGTACCGGCACCAAAAATAACAATTCTTCCTTTTTCTAAATGACGAACGGCTCTTCTTTTGATATAAGGTTCCGCTATAGCTTCAATTTTTAAAGCGGTTTGTAATCGGGTGAGCATTCCGGCTTCTTCCAATGCTCCTTGTAAAGCCATTCCGTTAATAACGGTGGCAAGCATACCCATGTAGTCTCCTTGCACTCTGTCCATGCCATTGCTGGCTCCGGCAACACCTCTAAAAATATTTCCTCCACCAATAACGATAGCAATTTCTACTCCTTGACTATGAATTTGTTTGATTTCCTGAGCATATTCTGCCAAACGTTTTGGGTCAATACCATATTGACGGTCGCCCATTAATGCTTCGCCACTTAATTTGAGTAATATTCTTTTGTACTTCATGAGTTGTGCTTGATTTTGTGGTGCAAATATAAAGAATAAATGATTTTATTTTTGAAAATTGTATATGGGTTTCTGACTATGTTTTTAATTTCTGACTATTTGTTGGTTTTCTTCTGTTTTTTTATTGAATTTAGTTTCTAATTTTGCGAAGTGTTATAAATGTTACAATTTAAGATTATAATGTAGCCTACTTTTGTGTCCTAAAACCTAAGTTTATGAAAGAGATTATTAAAAAAAGTTTAGAGAAAAGTTTTTCTTATACAGAATATAGAAATCATGTTTCCAATAAGCTTTCTCAGGGAGAAGTTACCGGGAATGAACAATCTGAACATTTATTGAAATACAGTGAATTAAATGTAGTTCGGATGAATCGTTTGGATAAAACATTAACAGTCCATGAAGACGTTTCAGAAAAAATATCTTCTATAAAATCAAAATTAATTTGGTTAGTTTTATCCGAGGGATGGTGTGGTGATGCCGCTCAGTTGTTACCTGTAATCAATAAAAAAGCTGAGCTTTCAGAAAATATAAAGTTGAAAGTTTTATTGCGTGATGAAAATGAGGAATTAATGAATCAATTTCTTACCAATGGAGGAAAAGCTATTCCTAAATTAATCATTATAGAAGAAGAAACTTTAGAAATTTTAGATCACTGGGGGCCAAGACCTGAAGGAGCTTCAAAATTAATAAGTGATTATAAAGCGACACATGGAATTGTGGACGAAATTGCAAAAACCGAATTGCAAAAATGGTATTTACAAGATAAAGGATTTAGTACGCAAAAAGAGATAATTGAAAAATTGGAAGAAATAGAAAAGCAATTAGTTTAATTTTCCAATTATTTTTATTTTATCAGAAGTGGAAATACCACCGGGATTGCAACCAGGTTTTCCTTCCGGAATTTCTATTCCAATATTTTTATAGTATTCAACCCATGCCGGAAAAAAATCATTTGAATTAGGTTTTTTAAAAGTCATGGGTTTTAATTCAAAAAAAGGTTTACCATAGGCTCCTAAAAAAGCATCATAAATGAGTTCAGAACAATAGTATTTTCCGTTGTCATATAAATAATCATCATCATAGGGAATACCAATTTGTTGATTTGAAAACGAAATAACTAGTGGAATTACTTTTTTATATTTAGATTTTACTCTTCCAATCATCATCGTGTTTTGCGTGTTTTTTGAAAATTGTTCTAATGTAACTTTTCGAACGGCATTTCCGGCCGCTTCAAATACAAAAACAGAATCATTTTGAATGTATACTAAACCTAAATGACTAAAATCATTCCCGTTATAGCCTTCTGTAACGGCGTGAATGGCTTCGCATAATTCACCACAATTCATTTTTTGAAAAAGAAGGTCACCTGTTTTTAATTTACTTTTTTGAGCAACTAAAAAAATCGGAATAAGTAATAATAACCAACTAATTTTCGCCATGATTTTTCATTTGTTTTTCGAATTCTTCCGGTGAAATTGCATTTAAAACATCAAAATCCCCAATTTTCGTTCTGCGTAAAACAGCTAAATGAGCACCTGAATTTAAAGCCTTTCCATAATCATTTGCTAACGAGCGAATATAAGTTCCTTTGCTGCAAACTACTCGAAAGTCAATTTCCGGCAATTCTATTCGGGTAATTTCAAATTCGTGAATAGTTGTTTTTCGACTTTCCATTTCTATTTCGGCTCCCGCACGAGCATGCTCATACATTCGGATGCCGTCTTTTTTGATAGCAGAAAAAACAGGAGGTTTCTGATCTATTTCGCCAATAAATTGAACTAAAGTGTTTTGAATTAAATTTTCATCAATATGATTAATTGGAAAGGTCTGATTGATTTCTGTTTCCAAATCATAGGATGGTGTTGTGGCTCCAAGCATGAAAGTTCCGGTATATTCTTTAGATTGGCTTTGAATTTCGGTGATTAGTTTGGTGAATTTTCCGGCGCAAATAATCAACAACCCGGAGGCTAGTGGATCTAATGTTCCGGCATGACCGATTTTGAATTTTTTTGGAAGTCCTAACTCGCGTTTCAACGTATATTTCAATTTGTTCACCGCCTGAAACGAGGACCATTTTAGTGGTTTATCGATTAAGAGAATTTGTCCGTCAAGAAAATCTTGTGCACTTTTCAAAATCTTTTATTTGTTGAGGGAAAAATAAAGTAATAAAATAATTCCTGCGACAATACGGTAATATCCCCAAGGTTTAAAACCGTATTTTTTGATCACTTCAATAAAAAGTTTGATTGCTAATACGGCTACAATAAATGCAATCACATTTCCAATTAAGAAAAATTTAATGTTGTCACCTTGCAACAAAAGTTCATAACCTTTCAATTGAGTAACTTCATAGGTTTTTAAAAACAAAGAATAAACGGTTACCGCTAACATAGTGGGAACTGCCAAAAAGAAAGAGAATTCGGCAGCTGTAGCTCTTGTCAATCCTTGTTGCATTCCGCCAATGATTGAAGCAGCACTTCTACTGGTTCCGGGCATCATGGCTAAACATTGCCAAAAGCCAATCATCACCGCTTTTTTTATAGTAATTTCTTCTTCACTTACAACTGTTGGATTTTGAAAACGATTGTCAACAAACAACAAAATAATACCACCCAATATCAAAACTATTGCAATTGGAATAGGATTTCCTAAAACAGTATCGATTTTATCGTCAAATAATTTTCCTAAAATTAGTGCCGGAATTACAGCCGCCGCTAATTTGATGTAAAAGTTAAATTTGGAAAAGTCAAAAAACTTTCTCCAATATAAAAAGACTACTGCTAAAATAGCTCCAAATTGAATGGAAACCTGAAACAATTTTACAAAATCATCTTCTTGAATACCAAAATAAGAACTTGTAAAAATCATATGGGCTGTGGAAGAAACAGGCAGATATTCTGTCAACCCTTCAACAACGGCAATGATTACAGCTTGTAATAAATCCATTTTATTTCTTTGGGTTTTTCAAAATAGCATAAATAACAACCCCAAATCCGGCTAAAACAACTGTTGGAGCCAATCGAATTCTGCGGAAATTATAAATGTCTTCGCTAAAAACTTTTGGGTCATCGCTACCGCCACCACTCATTAAAATAAAGCCTAAAGCAATAATTCCAATTCCAATTAATAGAATTTTATAGTTTATTTTTTCAAACAGAAATTCCTGTTTTTGTTCGTTTTTACTACTCATTTTGTTTGTGTAAAATAGGTTGTTAATACAAATCGTCTGTTCTTAGATTCAAGAATTTTTGTGTTGCAAAGAATGTGCTGAACCAGGAAATTAAAACACCTAAAACTAAAACACCCAGCAAAACGGCTCCAATCATCAGTTGGTCATCTAAAATCCCCAATTTTGGAAAATTAGTATCTATATAAAATAAAACACCAATTATAGCAACAATCGCTAATAAAGCTCCAACTACCCCCAGTTTAATGCTTCGCATAATAAAAGGTTTGCGTATAAACGATTTTGTTGCTCCAACCATTTGCATTGTTTTGATGATAAAACGGTTGGAATAAATGGATAATCGCATGGAACTGTTAATTAGTAAAACAGCAATTAAAGCTAAAAATCCGGTGATTACTAAAATCCAAAAGGTGATTTTTTTGACATTATCGTTTACCAAATCAACTAAATGTTTGTCGTATACAATATCTGAAATAAATTTATTTTCTTTAAATTTTTGTTCAATGGTTTTAATGCTGTCCGCTTGAACAAAGTCAGCTTTCAAATTAATGTCGTATGAATTTTGCAATGGATTAAAGCCTAAAAACTGCATAAAATCCTCACCAATAATGTCTTTGTGTTTAGAAGCGGCCATTTCTTTTGAAACAAAGGTATCGGTTTTTACAAATGCTGATTCTTTCAGCATTGTTCCAAAAGATTTTAGCACACTATCGTTGGCATTATCTTTAAAATAGACAGACATTGGAATTTCTTCCTTAAAGTCATTAGAAATTTTCTTAGAATTTATGACAAATAATCCTAAAATGCCAAGTAAAAAAAGCACTAAAAAAACACTTAGAACTACTGAAAAGTAGGAAGAAATGAGTCGTCTTTTTTGATATTTTTCAAATGAAGATGCCATAGAAAAGATTTTAAGCGGTAAAATTAAAAAAGAAATTGGTTAAACCACAGTTTATAACGCTCAAAGTTTTGAGTTTAGTACAATAAACGTAAATTTGCCCTTTTAAAAACCTTAGCAACTCAGAACCTTAGTTCCTCAGTACCTTAGCATATGAAATATTTCCACGAACAAGTTGAAGAAAAATGGCAGAAATATTGGAAAGATAATTATACTTTCAAAGCACAAAATAATTCTGACAAACCAAAATATTATGTACTCGATATGTTTCCTTATCCGTCCGGTGCCGGATTACATGTGGGACATCCATTGGGTTATATTGCTTCCGATATTGTGGCTCGTTATAAAAGGCACAAAGGTTTTAATGTTTTACATCCGCAAGGGTATGATTCATTCGGACTTCCGGCGGAACAATATGCCATTCAAACAGGGCAACATCCTGAAAAAACAACTAAAGAAAATATTGCACGGTACCGTGAGCAATTAGATAAAATTGGATTTTCATTCGATTGGAGTAGAGAAGTTCGTACTTCAAATCCGGATTATTACAAGTGGACACAGTGGATTTTTATACAATTGTTCGAATCCTATTATTGTAAAGTAGCCGACAAAGCCTATCCGATATCAGAATTAATTAAAGTTTTTGAAGCTGAAGGAAATACTAATGTTGACTTGGTATGTGATGACAATGTAGCACTTTTTTCTGCTTCAGAGTGGAACACTTTCTCATCAGAAAAAAAGCAAACAATTTTATTAAAATATCGATTAACCTATTTAGCAGAAACAGAAGTGAATTGGTGTCCTGCTTTAGGAACTGTTTTAGCCAATGACGAAATTGTGAACGGGGTTTCTGAACGTGGCGGTCATCCCGTGATTCGTAAAAAGATGACCCAATGGTCGATGCGAATTTCTGCGTATGCCGAACGTTTATTGCAGGGATTGGAAACAATCGATTGGAGCGAAAGTATCAAAGAGAGTCAGCGGAATTGGATTGGGAAGAGTGTGGGAGCGACGGTTAAGTTTAAGGTTTCTGGTTCGAAGTTTCAGATTGAAGTTTTTACAACTCGCCCCGATACCATTTTTGGTGTAACCTTCATGACCCTCGCACCCGAGCACGAATTAGTTTCTCAAATCACAACTCCGGAACAAAAAGCTGCTGTCGAAGCTTATGTTGAAGCTACAGCTAAACGTTCCGAAAGAGAGCGAATGGCTGATGTAAAAACC
>JAKLIC010000032.1 GCA_022709825.1 Bacteroidota bacterium
TGCCTTTGTGAAAAGCAGTAACGGCTTGATTTATGCTGAACAAAAAATGATCCAATTTCAGCAGGAAGCTCTTTTGCTTTTAGAAGATTTTCCATCATCAGATTACAAAGAAGCCCTGCTTTTGATGGTGAATTATGTAATTGAACGAAAGAAGTAGTTTTCAGCCACAGTTTTTAGTAAACTTGTCATTCTGACGAAGGAAGAATCTCAAAATAAATTACAATTTAAACGATTGATATTAAATATATTATGATTTATTTCAATTTTTTTTATAAACCCATGCAACCTTTTTCATCTTTCATTCGTCTATAACTATAGAATCTTATTTTAAAAAAATTGTTAAACGGAAGTGACCAATTACCCATAACCATTTACCAATTACCTTTAAAAAAATGAAAGTAATAAACTTACATCAAGACGAACAGACTACCATTCGAATGGCTATCGAACAAAATCGATTTGCTCAGCAGCAAATTTATGCCAAGTTTTCGCCTAAAATGTTAAGTGTTTGCCGACAATATATTAAAGATTTGCAGCAAGCGGAAGATGTTATGTTAACCTCATTTATGAAGGTATTTACGAATCTTAAAAAATTTGAGCATAAAGGAAGTTTTGAAGGTTGGATTAGGCGAATCATGATTAATGAATGTGTTTCATTTATAAGAGTTCAAAAACAAGTCAAATTCATCGAAGAAGAAACTTTTTTTGAGGAAAGACATAATGATATTGAAAGCAAATTTTCGGTTGATGATATTCAGTTTCTCATTGATGGTTTACCGGATGGTTACCGTATGATTTTCAATCTTTATGCAATAGAAGGGTACAAACATCAGGAAATAGCAGTAATGTTAGGAATAAACGAAGGGACATCAAAATCGCAATTATCTCACGCCAGAAAACTACTGCAAGAACAGATTACCAAATTAAAAAATTACGACAATGGAACCGAATAAGTTAGAAAATAAAATGAGAGAAAAGTTGAATAAACGAACAATTCAACCGTCAGCCAATGCATGGGATCGTTTAGATGCGATGCTCTCTGTTACAGAACAAAAACCGAAAAGAAATTTTAAATGGCTTTCCATTGCAGCTGTTTTTGTTGGATTCACATTAATTGGAATTTTTATATTGAATAAAGAAAAATCTATTGAAAATGTAATCCCGTCTAACCCAATTGTTTTGGAAAACGAAACAGAAAAAGTTGAAAATCTAATCGAAATAGGAAAAGTAAATACTATTTCATCCGAAGAAAATCAGAAAGAAGTTGTCCTAATAAATCAATCAAAGAAAAAAATGGATGAACAACCTATTGCAATCAATCCCAAGAAAGAATTTTTATTAGATAATCATTCCAAAAAAGAAGAAGTAATCGTTGAAAATCAGTCAAAAGAAGCAATAAATAAATACGTCAATGCAAAATCACTTCTGGCTGAAATCGAAACAGGAGAAAAATTTGAAATACCAACACTTTCAAAAAATCCATCTGTAAAAGTAGATGCTAATGCTTTACTTTCTTCGGCAGAAAAAGAAGTTGAGGAAACATTTAGAGACAAAGTTATTCAATCGATTAATAAAAAATACAATTCGGTAAAGTCAACGTTGGCTAATCGCAATAACGAGTAAAAACAATCAAATCACGAACAGTTAAATTTTAAAATTATGCAAAAAATTATTTTTTATGTAGCAGTATTGCTATGCACTTTCCTAACCCAAATTTACGGACAGGAAACCTTTGAACAACAAGCTAAAGTTATTGCTAATAGTATTTCAAGTATAACAACTGAGGAAAAAGCAGCTTTAAAAGCGGAAGTAGAAGAAATCAACAAATTACTTGAAAGTGGAACCATTACTGCAACTCAAGCAGATGAAAAAAAAATAAAAGCGGCAGAAGAAAAAGCCAAAAACATTGAACGCAGAGTGGCTACCGAACAAGCAAAACTAGATATTTTAGTTAAAGATGTTGTGGATGGTAAAGTGAATTATTCAAAAGAAAAGGAGAAATGGGGAACAACTATCATTTTAGGTACAAATTCTAACGATTCAATTGGTGAAAATCATACAGAGATTAGTTTAGGTTCAATGAAAGTTTACAAAGGCGAAACAGAGAAAATCAGAAGAAATTCAAAAAGAACGACTTCTCAGTTTGTTTTTGCCTTTGGATTAAACAATTTAATTACAGATGGGGATTCTAATTCTCTTGAAAATAGCGATTTTAAAACTTGGGGCTCTAATTTCTTTGAATGGGGATTTACTTTTAATACCAGAATTTTGAAAGATAATAATTTGCTTCATTTTAAGTACGGATTGTCTTTAATGTACAATAATTTGCGACCAACAGATAATCGCTATTTTGTAAAAGATGGCGATGTGACGCAGCTGCAAACGTATGATAGAGATTTAAATGAAAATAAATTCAGAAATTCTATGGTGGTGTTACCTGTTCATCTGGAGTTTGATTTTACGCCAAAAAAAGTGGGTGATGATGGCAGTTTTAAATTCAGAACACACAAAAGCGTGCGATTAGGAGTGGGTGGTTTTGGAGGTTTAAACTATCAATCTACTCAAAAATTAAGATATGAGGAAGACGATATTCGAATCAAAAATAAACAAAAAGGAGATTTTAATGTGTCGACTTTTGTTTATGGATTGAGTGGTTATCTTGGTTATGGTTCAACTTCATTATATGTAAAATACAATTTGAACAGTTTATTTAAAGATAATCCTATTGATCAAAACAACATTTCTTTGGGATTGCGTTTCGATTTTAATTAATTACTTGAATTAGTTTTTTTAAACCCTTTCAGAGTTTCTTCTTTGAAAGGGTTTTCTATTTAAAAACTTTGTAACTTTGAAATCTTAATTTTTTTACTTGATTACACAAAATACCATCGATTTAGTTTTTGAAACCGCCCGTGTTGAGGAGGTGATTGGTGATTTTGTGCAACTGAAACGTGCCGGAAGTAATATGAAAGGGCTGAGTCCTTTCTCGAACGAAAAATCGCCGTCTTTTATGGTTTCCCCGGTAAAGCAGATTTGGAAAGATTTTAGCACCGGAAAAGGCGGAAATTCAGTTACTTTTTTGATGGAACACGAACATTTTTCGTTTCCGGAAGCCATTCGCTACTTAGCAAAAAAGTACAATATCGAAATTGAAGAAACGGTATCAAGCGACGAAGATAAGTTGGTTGCCAATGAAAAAGAGAGCATGTATTTGGTTTCTGAATTTGCGAGTAAGTATTTTCAACATGTTTTGTGGGAAGAAGAAGAAGGCAAGGCAATTGGTTTGTCTTATTTTAAAGAACGTGGTTTTTCAAATGAAACTATCAAAAAATTCAATTTAGGGTATTCACCAAATACGCGGGATGCTTTGACAAAAGAAGCTCTCGGAAAAGCCTATAAGTTAGAATTTCTTGAAAAAACCGGACTCACCATTGTTGGTGAAGACAAGCAATTTGACCGATTCAAAGGTCGTGTTATGTTCCCCATTCAAAGTATGTCGGGAAGAGTACTTGGTTTTGGTGGTCGAATTTTGACGAATGATAAAAAAGCTGCCAAATATCTGAATTCTCCCGAAAGTGAAATTTACCATAAGAGTAATGTACTTTACGGAATTTTTCATGCCAAACAGTCCATCGCAAAACTCGATAATTGTTTTTTGGTGGAAGGTTATACTGATGTGATTCAAATGCATCAAGCCGGAATAGAAAATGTGGTTTCCTCCTCCGGAACGGCATTAACACCAAATCAAATTCGATTAATTAATCGGTTAACCAAAAATATTACTGTCCTTTTTGATGGTGATGCAGCCGGTTTGAGGGCATCTATTCGTGGAATCGATTTGATTTTGGAAGAAGGGATGAACGTAAAAGTTTGTACATTTCCTGACGGGGATGACCCGGATAGTTTTGCCAAAAAAACACCTTATGAAGAATTGGTAAAGTATTTAGAAGAAAATTCAAAAGACTTTATTCAGTTCAAAGCGTCTTTGTTAATGAAGGATGCCAAAAATGACCCAATCAAAAAAGCGGATTTGATTCGGGATATGGTGACAAGCATTTCTAAAATTCCGGACCGAATTAAAAAAGAGATTTATATCCAGGAATGTGCCCGAATTATGGATATTTCAGAAGAAGTGCTGTTCAGTACTTTAGCTCAAATGGCTCAAAAGGATTTATCGGAAGCTAATAAAAAATTTAAACAGGAACAAAAAGTATTTGAAGTTGTCAAGAATGAAACAACGGCAACGGTTTCAAAAGTAGACATCATTTCATTACTTGAAAAAACCATTCTTGAAATTTTATTATTGTATGGTCATCATGAAGTGGAGTTTGAAAATGTCTTTATTGATTATGACGAAAACGGGAAAGAAATTGAAATCAATGATAAAGTAAATCAAAAAATTTACGAACGGATTTATTTAAGTTTACAGGAAGATGAAATTGAATTGGCAAATCCTATTTTCAATGCCATTTATGTTGATTTAGTTTCACAATATCATCAAAATGAAACGTTAGATAAAAATCATTACCTCAATAACTTGCTTCCGGAACATGCTGAAATAGTTACGGATATCATAATGAATGACGAAAAATACCAATTGCATGGTTGGCTTGATAAAAAACAGGTTTTTGTAAAAGAAAAAGATGATTTGGAAATACTTTCCCGATTGGTTTCTGAAACGATTGTAACTTTCAGAGAATATCTTATTAATAAATTGAATCGGGAATTAATGCTGCAAATGCAGGAAGAAATTCCAGAACTTTCACCGGAAGAAATCATTACAATGATTAATGATTACAATAAGCTTAAAGTAAGCATTACACGAAGAATTGGCAGAATGCGGTCGGATTATAATTAGTAAAAAGATTATTTTTCATTAAATTTAAAAGTTAAAATTATGTTAATTTAATCAGAAAAATTGTAAGATTGTTTTTTTTTTTTTTTTGCAATTTTAGCTGGATTAAATAAAAACATAACTAAACTAAACAATTTATGAAAATTAAAATATTTTTATTTTTAAAACTTTCAATTTCTCTCATTTTATTAAATTCATGTTCACAAGATACAGAACATGAATTGCACAATCATTCAACAGATAAGTACAAAATAAAAAAAATCACTTATAACGAAGCGTTTAAGAATAAAAAATTTAAAGAAGTTGACAATATAATAACGAACAAACTTAATTTCAAAAAAAGAAATATAAGTAAATTTAAAAATTCAAGTAAGTTAATTTCTAGTGAAAATGAATTGCTTTTTGCAATAGATTCTACTTTAATTAAAGAGGTAACAACGGAAGATTTTATTTCTTATACAATGAAAGTGATTTTAGACAGTATTTCTTATTCAGATGGCTCATTTGATAATCTTGTTGTACAAATAGATAATGATCAAAAAATTGAAGCGTTTTTAATTCATTATAAGCCAGATATTGATATTTTATATAATCCAGATCATAAAACATATACTTTTGAGGGTTCAACTAGCGTAAGTAAAGTTTATGGAATAACATCATTTTTAGGAAATGGACTTGGTGATAATGGAGAAGATAATGGAACGAATAACACAAGTGAAGGGGCTGGTGGTAATGATACATATAACAGCATTATTTGTGTTACTCTATTACTTTGTGATTATGAATATACTCATATTGCAGGACCGGGTTGTAAAAACACTTATACACGCACAGAATGTTATTCAAATCCAAATTATAATCCGTGGAGTGGTTATGGTAATGCACCAGCAGACGAAACCGACTTGAATAATGATAATAATAATAATGGACCTGGAGGAGGTGGTTTGGGCTCAGGTAATAATACTAATAATAATCAAAATTCTTCATTCACAACGGCTACAGTTTTTACGGAAGAATTAGATGACATGAATTTACAAATGCAAATTTTAAGAGAAAAAAACTTCAGAGAAGCTTTAAATTGGAATCAAAAAACTTGGTTAAACAACAATTCAAATATTGAAACAGAAATTATTGATTATTTAGAAAGTCAAGTTGAAAACGTGATAGAAGATACTGGATATCCTGATGAAGAAATTAATTTTATAGAAGAATTGATTAATTTAGCAATTCAATATCCAACAATGTACACTTATGATAATTTAATGAATTGGTTTTTTACTACAAGAGAGGGGATTGATCCAATTTCATATGATAATAATTTTTGGGAAGACCCTAATCTTTCTTTTCCTCTGCAATCATTACCAAGCTGGTCTGATTTTGATATTGCTTATCCAAGAGTAGATGGCTCAGAATTAGTCACAATTGTAGGTGGAGCGGTTCAAATTGCTTATAATCAATATCCAAATCTCTCTAGAGGCTATTGTGCTTTAAAAGTTTCAAGAGCACTTAATTATTCAGGGATAATTATACCTCAAATAATAACAACATCGGGTAATCCTGGCACATTACAAGGAAGTGACGGAAAATATTATTTTTTAAATGCTAAAGCACTTAATAAATGGATGAGAGAAACTTTTGGAACCAATCCAGCAACGAATACTTCACCATTAAATCTAAATCATTTCCATTTCACTAGTAATCAAGGCGGGATAAATGGATTAAATTTTCCAAATTTAATGATTGGTCTTAAAGGAATTTATTCTATGGTTTCAACCAATCCAAATTGGGCATCTGGACATGCTGATTTAATTGATGAGAATGGAATTTGTGTATTTGGTTGTCATTTGAACGATTCACCACCAGCACCAATAGATTATATAGATATTTGGGTGTTGGAATAATTATTAAATATAATTTTATGAAAAAATCAATTATTAAACTTTTTTTTATTTTTTTTATTTTAATTTCATGCAATTCAATTCATGTAAAAGACGGTTTTTTATACGAAGAAAATAATTCAAAAGAAATTTGGATAAATTCTTATAAATATGAAGTTTTTTACGAATGTATAAAGCAAGGTATTGGTAATGATAGCCTTAGAATTATTCTTAAAAATAAAGACTTGTTTAATAAATCTCAAGAATTAGAATTTAATACTATTGATAGTGCTAGAATATTAGGGCATAAAATAATTATTAATTTGCCAGAACCTTACATAAAAATTGATGAAGGCTCAATTAATAAAAATTACATTTCGTATAATTGTTTGAAATATTATGCTAGTAAAGAATTAGATGAAATTGCAATGATTGAATATAAAAAACATTTTAGTAAAAAAAGAAAATGAATATAGTTAATTGTTAAAGGAAGAAAGAATAGATGTTTGGGTATTATATTAATTTTTAAATTAATGAAATTCTTATAAACACTAAAGCTTATGAAAATTTAATATTGTTTACTATACTAATAATATCTTCTTGTTCTACTACAAAGGTATTAAGAACAGAATGAGTGGAATTTAAAAATTGAGATAAAAAATTTAAAGAAAGGAGATTTTGCTTGTGTCAGTTAAATGGATATGAAAACAAGAATTTGAAAATGATTTATGTAAGATTGATAATTCGGTACTATAATCCGCTTAGAATTGCAATCTTAGATGAAGTTTAGAATCATTTAATAAAAGGAGAGGTTGAAAAAAAATCGTTTAGACTCAATAATGTCTGTTGGACACTATCCGGATGGTCAGAAAAATCTTCTTTAAAAACGTACAGTAATTAATCATTGTTTAGAGTTTTACATTAGTAAAAGATTTGATAGTTTAACAAAATTTCAATAGAAAGATTGGAAAAAGATTCCAAATATTTTAGATAAAATACATTCTAAAATCCCAACTTTTTAAACTTGAATCAAGTTTTGGATTTAAGAAGCAAATGTAATCTTCCGTAAATTAACCACGATTTAAAATAAATTTACTAACTAAATCGGTCGAATGCGATCAGATTATAACTAAAAAAAAACCTCAATTGAGGTTTTTTTTCTAAGTATTTTTATACAATCTCCAGTGTTTTTGCTTTGTTAACTAAGTCAACCAAGTTAGTCACATTCAATTTAGTGAGCAATCGCAATTTATAGGTACTGATCGTTTTTTCATTCAATCCTAAAATTTTAGATATCTCGTTGTTCTTTTTACCATCGCTTAAAAAGCGGAGAACTTCAATTTCACGGTTAGAAAGTTTGCGATACAGACGTTCACTTTTATTTTGCTTAGCAATTAAAGCCAGGTTTTTCTTAATGGTATCATTAAATATAATGGCTCCATTATGAACTTTCACAATCACATTGCCAAGGGTTTCTAATTTGGATGTTTTGTGTAAATAAGCAGAAACACCTGCTTTTAAAGAGTTTGGAGCATAAATATTTTCAGATAAATTGCTGAAAATAATAATTTTTGTGCTCGGAAATTCTTTTAAAATGTATTTGACCAGATTAATACTGGTTAAACCCTCTAACTCTAAGTCTAAAACTAAGATGTCGACAGGTTTAATTTTGAGCATGTCTAAAATCATGTTGTAATTACCAACGTGGCCTACAACACTTATTTCTGCATGGTCTTTAAAGTACGATTTCACCCCGAAATGTACAACGGGTTGGTTATCGGCTAAACAAACTTTAATCATAATAAGTGGTATTTTGGTTGAAAAATGATTATCAATTATTTAGGGCAGTTAAAGATACTACATTTTTTTCTAATGGAATGTATTTCTGACAAAAAAAATTAAGAAAAATTTTAGATTTGTCTTAATTCATTGGGAATTTTGCATACCGGTATAGGGTTCATTTTGTGTTTATTAGCAGAATTTAGCCGATTATAGATGTTAAAAACCTCTAAATTTCTTCCTTTAAAATCAGCGGCCGTTTTTCCTGCTTCAACAGCATTCATGGCTTGTTCTAATTCGTCATAACTTGCTCCTAATTGGTCTTCATCACTTCTGTGATCTCCAAATAATCCATCGGTTGGAGTAGCATTTAAAATGGAATCCGGAACTTTTAAATAGTGCCCTAAAGCATATACCTCTGACTTCATTAAATCTGCAATCGGACTTAAATCTACTCCTCCATCACCATATTTTGTGTAAAAACCAACGCCAAAATCTTCTACTTTATTTCCGGTTCCGGCCACTATCAAACCATGAATACCTGCTAAATAATATAGGGTTGTCATCCGTAATCTTGCTCTGGTATTGGCAAGCGACAAATTAAATTTCGCTTCGTTTTCTGAAAAAGGAACCGTTTTCTTAAAGTGCTCAAAGGTTTCTGATAAATCAATACTTATGCTGTCAACATTTGAAAAACGCTTTTTTAATTGAGCTATGTGTTCCTTTTTTCGACTTACATGTGAAGAGGCTTGATGAATAGGTAATTCAACACACAAAGTCTTTAATCCGGTTTGAGCACACAGGGTGGAAGTAACGGCACTGTCTATTCCGCCGGAAACTCCCACAACAAATCCGTTTACTTTTGCGTTTAAGGCATAGTTTTTTAGCCAATGCACAATGTGCTCATTTACTTTTTCTGTGTGAATAGAAGTATTTTTTTGTATCATATTTTTAAGTTATACCATTTGGTGCAGTATATTTGCAAACCAAAATTAGTACGTAAAAATAATAAAAACCATTTGATTTTTCAGGACGAATTAATCTTATCATAATGCAACTCATAGAATGAAAAAATATCTTTTAATTGCCTTGCTCATTTTCTTCATTTCATGTGATAAAAAATCAAAAGTTGAAAAAGAGGTTGAAGAAATTCCGCTTAGCTTGACTATTGAACGTTTTGATAAAGTGTTTTATGAAACACCTATTTCCGATTTTCAACAAATGAGAAAAAAATATGCTGCTTTTTTCCCAACACAATATCCGGATAGTGTTTTTATAAATAAAATTAAAAATCCGTTGTACCGTGAGTTGTATGATGAAGTTCAAAAAAAATACGCAAACTTTCAACCGGTTCAGACTGAAATTGAAGATGTTTTCCGTCATATAAAATATTACTTTCCCACTCAAAAATTACCTCAAAAAGTGACCACTGTGATTTCTGAAATGGATTATCAAAATAAAGTTATTTATACCGATTCTTTATTAATTATTTCATTAGATTTATATTTGGGGAAGGAGCATAAATTTTATGAATTTCCTGATTATTTCCGGCAAACGTTTGAACGTTCTCAAATTATGCCTGACATAGTTACTGATTTTTCAACCCGAGTAATTGCCCAACCTAGAGATAAAAGCTTTTTAGCTCAAATGATTTATTTCGGAAAAGAGCAATATTTAAAGGATTTATTACTTCCGAGCGTTGAAGATTTTGACAAAATGGGCTACTCAAAAGAACAACAAATTTGGTGTGAAGAAAATGAAGATGAAATTTGGCGTTATTTTATCGAAGACAATCTTTTATATGATTCTGACAGTAAATTAATTCAGCGATTTATTGCACCGGCACCTTTTTCTAAATTTTATCTCGAAATTGATAATGAATCTCCAGGAAGAACCGGAGTTTGGATTGGATGGCAAATTGTGCGTTCTTTTATGAAAAATAATGAAGTGTCTTTAGCGGATTTAATGGCGATGGATGCCAAAGAAATATTCACACGATCAAAATATAAACCAAAAAAATAATGGCAAATAGTAAATACGAAATCAAATTTGATATTGAATTAGACGATAATAAAATCCCTGAAAAAATGCATTGGACTGCCAAAGATGGCGGAGTAGTAAACCAAGAAACAAAAGCGATTATGTTATCGGTTTGGGATGCTAAATCTAAAGAATCGTTACGGATTGATTTATGGACAAAAGAAATGCCTGTAGATGAAATGAAAGTTTTTTTTCATCATACACTTTTGGCAATGGCTGATTCTTTGCAAAAAGCTACCGGAGAGGATAAAATGGGTGATACAATGCGTGATTTTTGTGATTATTTTGCTGAAAAATTGGAATTGAAAAAATAAAGAGTAGTTTTGCCTTCTAAAAAAAAATAAAACATTTATTTATGAAAAAAATTACAAAATTTGCGATGGCTTTTGTGCTGTTTGGAATGATAAGTTGTAGTGATAACGATAGTTCTTCTACTTCAAATTGTACTTCTACTATTCCTTTTCTTCAACCAGGGAAAACATTTACCTATAATTTGTCTCAATTTGGATTTGATTCCGGAACAATTAATTTGGCTTATGGAGAATGTAACGGTAATGGTTTTTTGGTTACAAGACAATCTTTTGATCCTTCCGGAGTAGCAGGGGCAATTGCCACTGATTTATACAAGCAAGAAGGCGATTTTTTGTTAACTGATTCAAACAACAATAATGATTATTTTGCAAAAATCTATAAAAAGAATGCAACATTAGGTGAATCATGGAATGTTACAAGGTCTGATGGTTCAATAGTTACGCATGAAGTGGTGGATATTGATTCGTTAGTGACTGTTCCTGCAGGAAGTTTTAATTGTAAAGTGTTTAAATATACAACGACAACTGCCGTTAATGAGTCATTTGTTTTTTGGAATGATGAGGTTGGAAATATTATGGAAGATGCCGGATTTTTCAAATTAGAATTAAAAACACATAATTAAGTGAAACTTTTTCTTTATAAAAAAAGGTTAGCATTTGCTAACCTTTTTTTATAATAAATTGTTTTTAAACATTTCTTGATTGATATTATCAATAAAAGAAAGTAATTCTTCTTTTCCCGTCATTTCAGTTGCAGAGGTTACAAAATGTTGCGGCATTTCTTCCCAGCCACTGGCTAAAACTTGTTTTCTGTAAGCCGTGATATGCGATTGAATTCTTGTTTTTCCTATTTTATCTGCTTTGGTAAAAATGATGCAAAAAGGAACTTCCGTCACGCCCAAATAAGTGATAAATTCCAAATCGATTTTTTGAGCTTCGAGTCGGATGTCTATTAGAACAAAAGCACAAACTAATTGTTCTCTTTTCTCAAAATAATCGGTTACAAATTTCTGAAATACATCTTTTGATTTTTTGGAAACTTTAGCATAACCATAACCGGGTAAATCAACCAAAAACCAATTATTATTGATTTTGAAATGATTAATAAGCTGTGTTTTCCCTGGTTTTGAAGAGGTTTTTGCCAAGCTTTTATGATTTGTAAGCATGTTAATCAAAGATGATTTTCCAACATTGGAACGACCAATAAAAGCATATTCCGGTAAAGGGTCTTTCGGACATTTACTTACTTCAGAATTACTGATGATAAATTCGGCTGTTGTAATTTTCATAGGATTAATTTAAAAACAAAAAAGTCCATTCGGACTTTTTAAAATTTAGTTTTTTGCAACCATTCTAATAATATATGGTTAAATTCAGTTGGA
>JAKLIC010000033.1 GCA_022709825.1 Bacteroidota bacterium
TAGATAAAGCTAAAAGTTATTATGTGTATTGCCATGCGGGAAGTAGAAGTGCAAAAGCTTGTGAAATAATGCGACAAATGGGTTTTGAGAAAACGTTTAATTTAGTTGGTGGAATGTCAAATTGGAAAGGACTCATTGTAGAGCCAAACTAAATTCGATTATTAATGGATTAAAACTTTTTTTTTCATAATTTTAACCTACAAAAAACCAAAACTTTTTATTATGAAAAAAAATGTAGGCAATACAGACCGTTTTGTTAGAGTCATCATCGGAATTATACTTTTAATTGTATTTATGTCGGGTTTTATTGAAAACGACATGATCAAATGGATAGTTTTAGGTGTCAGTTCAATTTTAATTATTACCGCTTTTGCAACATTTTGCCCACTTTATGCACTCTTGGGCAAAAGTACTTGTGAAGTGAAGAAAAAAAAATAACCTCTATTTAAAATTTCAAATCAAACCACGTAACAGCGTGGTTTTTTTGAATCAATCATTCTATAAAAATCAAAACGATTTCCTACATTAGCATTTCGTTAAAAAAGCAATAATATGATTACTGAAGTTCAATTTCAAAAGGAATTAGAATTAATAATTAAAAATGGAATTAGAGAAGATATTGGAGCGGGAGACCATAGTTCGCTGGCTTGTATCCCTAAATCTGAACAAGGAAAAGCAAAATTATTAGTAAAAGACAGTGGAATAATAGCCGGTGAAGAATTTGCTAAAATGATTTTTAATGAAGTTGACTCAAATTTAAAAATTGAAACGTTTATTCCTGATGGTAGTTTGGTTAAATATGGAGATGTTGTTTTTCATGTTTCCGGCAGTTCACAATCAATTTTGAAAGCCGAACGTTTAGTATTAAATTCAATGCAACGAATGAGTGCTATAGCTACCAAAACAAAGAAATATGTTGATTTATTAGATGGAACAGCTACAAAAATATTAGATACCCGAAAAACAACTCCCGGATTTCGAGCAGCTGAAAAATGGGCTGTCAAAATAGGAGGAGGCGAAAACCATCGTTTTGCTCTTTATGATATGATTATGCTGAAAGATAATCACAACGATTTTGCCGGTGGAATTTCATTGGCTATTCAAAAAACGAAAGATTATCTAATACAAAATGAGTTAGACTTAAAAATTATCGTGGAAGCAAGAAACCTCAAGGAAGTAGAAGAAATTCTCAGTAGTGGAGGTGTTTATAGAATATTACTGGATAATTTTGATTTTGAAACCACTAAAAAAGCTGTAGAAATAATTGGAAATAAATGCTTAACCGAAAGTTCAGGTAATATCAATGAAACAACCATTCAGCAATATGCAGCTTGTGGCGTGAATTATATTTCTTCAGGAGCATTGACCCATTCTGTGTATAACATGGATTTAAGTTTAAAAGCTTTTTAATAAAACTCGAAACTTGAAACAATAAAATGTCATTAGAGATAGAAGAAAAAATAGATAAAATACCAATAGTCAAATACGTAGTTCGATTAATGAAAAGAATCAAACTTCCTTGGCTAGAAGGTTTGTCGTTTTATGATTTGATGGAATTATATATTATTGGAATTGTTGAAGGGGCTTTTTCTTATCGGGCCGGAGCAATTGCTTTTAGTTTTTTCATGGCCTTATTTCCGTTTGCATTGTTCATCTTGAACTTGATTCCCTATATTCCTATCGAAGGATTTCAGGATGATTTTCTCAAATTTGTAGAAGATGGAGTGCCACCCAATACGTTTGAAGCAATCAAAACAATTATCGATGACATCCTAAATAACAGTTACCAAGGTTTATTGTCTTCCGGATTTATTTTGTCAATTTTTTTAATGACCAATGGTATTAATGCCGTTTTGGGCGGATTTGAAACTTCCTATCATATTACCATAAACCGAAGTTTCATCAGACAATATATTATTGCACTCGGAATGTCACTTTTATTTTCATTCATATTAATAATAACTATTGTAGCCATTTTAATTTCTGAAATTATTATTCAAAAAATACATTTACATAAAATTATCAACACAGATATTACACTTGTTGAAATGATTCGGTTTGGATTTGTTGTTTTAATGATTTTATCAACAACCTCGTTACTTTTTAAATTTGGTACCAAACAAATATCAAAAGTTTCATTTATAAGCATTGGTTCAGTTTTTACAACACTTTTAATTTTACTTTCATCCTATGTTTTTGGAATTTATGTAGTCAAGTTTGCCAAATATAATGAACTCTATGGTTCTATTGGCACCTTGTTAATCCTGATGTTTTACATTTGGATTAATTGCATGATATTATTACTCGGATTTGAACTAAATGCTACCATTAATAAATTAAAGAGAAAAAATCTTTTTGATTAAAACAGAATTTTGCTGCTACTAATTTTTGCAATTAAACAATTATGGCTTACTTCATTGAAGTTATTTTGCCCTTAGCACTAGATAAAACTTTTACTTATAAAGTAACTGAGGCAGAATATTATTTCATAAAACCCGGAATGAGAATCGCTGTTCCCTTTGGTAAAAGTAAAATTTTTACGGCTTTGGCAATTGAGGTGCATCAAAACCCACCAACATTATATGAAGCAAAAGAAATCCATCAAATTTTAGATGAAAATCCTCTTGTAAATGAAATCCAGTTAAAACATTGGCAATGGATTTCTACTTATTATATGTGTTCGATTGGCGAAGTGTTTCGGGCTGCATTGCCATCAACATTATTATTGGAAAGCGAAACAATTATTTCTTCGAAACATAATGAAGCGGTAGAGGAACTCAATCTCACAGATGATGAATTTCTAATTTTTGAAGCTCTCCAACACCAAAGTTCTTTGAAAGTAAATGATGTGATGACTATTTTAAATAAAAAAAATATTTTTCCTCTTTTGCAAAAGTTAATCGATAAAAATATCATTACGTTACAGGAAGAAATTCAGGAAAATTATAAACCTAAATTAGTAAAATATATAAAACTTCATCAAAATTACACTTCTAATGAAAGCTTGAATGAGTTGTTAAATTCATTAAAAGCCAAAAAGCAAAGTGAGTTACTTTTAGGTTATTTTCAATTGCAAGCTGTTGAGAAAAAGCCTATTTCGGCGAAACAATTGCTCGAATTTTCTAAAGTGTCCTCAGCTGTTTTGAAAGTACTTGTTGATAAAGCTATTTTTGAAGAATATCATCTTATCCAGGATAGAACCGATTTTGATGCATTAGATTTAAATGAAAACTTAGTTTTAAGTCCTGCTCAACAAAAAGCATTGGATGAAATTAAACTACAATTTGAGCAAAAAGAAATTTGTTTACTTCATGGGGTAACTTCCAGTGGAAAAACAGAAATCTATTGTCAACTCATTCAGGAAATGATGAAAACCGATAAGCAAATATTGTTTTTACTTCCTGAAATAGCTTTAACAACTCAACTACTTTCACGTTTACGTAAATTTTTCGGGAATAAAGTAGCCGTTTTTCATTCAAAATACAGCAATAACGAAAGGGTAGAAGTGTGGAATCAGGTTTTAGAAAATTCTCCAAAAGCACAAGTGGTAATCGGAGCTCGCTCGGCCATGTTTTTGCCTTTTTCAAATTTAGGATTAGTGATAGTGGATGAAGAGCATGAACAAAATTTTAAACAATCTGATCCTGCTCCACGTTATCATGCTCGCGATGCAGTGACTGTTTTGGCCACTTTTCATAAAGCTAAAGTTCTTTTAGGCTCAGCAACACCAAGTATAGAAACCTATTATAATTCACAAATCCAAAAATATGGATTAGTAGAACTTTTTGAACGGTATAATAATGTTCCAATGCCGGAAATTATTTTAGTTGATTTGAAAGATAAGTTTTTCCGTAAAAGAATGAACGGTCATTTTAGTGACACTTTAATAGAAGAAATTACTTCCGCATTATCTTTAAATGAACAGGTAATTCTTTTTCAAAACATACGTGGATATGCTCCTTTGTTAGAATGCATGACGTGTGGACATATTCCGCAATGTCCGAATTGTGACGTAAGTTTGACGTATCATAAATATAAAAATCAGCTACGTTGTCATTATTGCGGACATTCAATTGCTAAACCAACTCATTGTCATCAATGTTCGAGTGTTGATTTGACTACTAAAGGTTTTGGAACCGAACAGATTGAATTGGAATTAGCCACTCTTTTCCCAAACAGGAAGATACAACGAATGGATCAAGATACAACCCGTGGAAAATTTGGTTATGAAAAAATCATAGATAAATTTCAAAATAGAGAAGTAGATATTTTAGTGGGCACACAAATGTTAGCCAAAGGTTTAGATTTTGACAATGTAAGTTTGGTTGGGATATTAAATGCAGATAACATGCTATATTTTCCTGATTTCAGAGCTTTTGAAAGAAGTTTTCAAATGATGACACAGGTTTCAGGCAGGGCAGGAAGGTCTGAAAAAAAAGGGAAAGTTATCATTCAAACTTTTAATCCAAATCACAACACCATTCAACAGGTAACTCACCATGATTATTTGGCAATGTATAAAGAACAATTATACGAACGACAGATTTTTAAATACCCGCCATTCTTTAAATTAATCAAAATTACTTTAAAACATAAAGATTTTGAAAAAGTGAAAGAAAGTTCTATGTGGTTATATCAAGTTTTAAATCAACAATTGAATATGCCGGTTTTGGGACCGGAAGAACCTGCTATCAGTAAAATTAGAAACGAATACATTCGGACGATTATGATTAAGATTCCGGATACGGTTTCACCACAAGGCACAAAAAAAACTATCCAGAAAATACTGAATAGTTTTGATGTTATTTCGCAATATAGAGCAGTAAAGCTTGTTGTGAATGTTGATGTTACTTAAGCAATCGCAAGAGCTTTTTTCAAATCATCCTTTTTATTTCTGCTTAATGGAATTTTGGTTACGCCAATTTCAGCAAACTTACTATTGAAACGTTCGATTTTATCAATGTTTACAATGAATGATTTGTGAACCCGAAGAAAACGGTCTTTAGATAAATCATTTTCAAACGATTTCATGGTAGAAAGTACCAAGTTGCTGTCTTCATCAGTAACTACTTTCACATAGTCACCATACGCTTCAATCCACTTAATTTTAGAAGTGAATACTTTTAATTTTTTCAAATTACTTTTTATGAAGATATAATCTCCTTCTTCTTCCGTTACTTCATGTCTTAATTTGTGCAATTCGATGGCTCTTTTTACAGAAGAATCAAAACGATCTACAGAAATTGGTTTTTGAAGATAATCGGTTGCATCATAATCAAAAGCTTTTACAGCGTAATCTGCTTTTGAGGTGATAAAAATAATTTGGGGTTTTTGTTTTAACCCATCAAGAAAATCGAACCCATTAATTATAGGCATTTCGATATCAAGAAAAATGAGGTCAACGGAGTGTATGGACATACAACTCTTTGCTTCAATAGCATTAGAAAAATCACCTACTAGATTAAGATTCTGGTGATTATTCACTAACTTTGTGATGATCATTCTTTGAATAGAACTGTCATCGACTACGACACAATTTAGTTTCATAATACGGTTATTATAGATTTGGTGAAACAAACATAGTGCATTTCATCGATAAAAACTAATTTTTTTTCAACTTTTTTGCTCTATGTCGATTATTTGCTTATTAGACTTGGATATTAAAATTAAATTCTTACTTTTGCACCCAATTTAACAATTTTAAAGTAAATTATTATGAATCATTATGAAGCTGTTTTCATCTTGAATCCCGTTTTATCTGAACAACAGGTAAAGGAAACAGTAAGCAAATTCGAAGATTTTCTTACCGCCAAAGGGGCACAGATGGTATCCAAAGAGGATTGGGGCTTGAAAAAATTAGCCTATGAAATCCAACACAAGAAAAGTGGTTTTTACCATTTATTCGAATTCAAAGCACCTGCGGAATCAATCTTGAGCTTTGAAACTGAATTAAGACGTGACGAAAGAATTATGCGTTTTCTAACAGTAAGTTTAGACAAACATGCAATTTCTTGGGCGGAGAGAAGAAGAGAAAAATTAAAAGTTAAAGCGTAATTACTATGTCAACAATCGAGCAATCAGCTAAAGGAAAAAAAGAAGGAGATATCAGATATCTTACTCCTTTGAACATAGATACCAATAAAATTAAAAAGTATTGTCGTTTTAAAAAATCAGGTATTAAATACATTGATTATAAAGATGCAGACTTTTTATTGAAATTTGTTAACGAGCAAGGTAAAATTTTACCAAGACGATTAACAGGTACTTCATTAAAATACCAAAGAAAAGTGTCTGTTGCTGTTAAAAGAGCAAGACATTTAGCTTTAATGCCATATGTGGCGGATTTATTAAAATAATAATTAATTAAGTTGTTGCCTCGCCATTGGCGGGCTAACTTCTATAAAAAAGGACAACAACATGGAACTAATCTTAAAACAAGACGTTCAAAATTTAGGGTTTAAAGACGATATCGTTTCTGTAAAACCAGGATATGGTAGAAATTTTTTAATTCCTCAAGGGTTTGCAGCTTTAGCAACTCCTTCAGCTAAAAAAGTATTGGCTGAAAACTTGAAACAAAAAGCACATAAAGAGCAAAAAGTAGTGGATGATGCTAAAAAAATTGCTGAAACTTTAAAAGCTCTTGATATTAAAATTTCTGCAAAAGCAGGTGGTGAAAAATTATTTGGTTCTGTGACCAATATTGACATCGCTGAAGCTCTAGAAAAAGCAGGTCAACCAATCGAAAGAAAATTCATCACTTCAGGAACTGTAAAAAGAACCGGAAAATATGCAGCTACTGTGCGTTTACACAGAAATGTTGTAGTTGAATTGCCTTATGAAATAGTTGCTGAATAAATTTATGCAAAATATTTTAAAGCCCTGCAATGCAGGGCTTTTTTTGTGCTTAATTATAAAAATATACCGGTAGTTTTAAAATTCTAATGTACTTTTGCTCTCAACAATAATTAAAAAAATGTCTCAATTCATCAAAATATATCCTGAAAATCCTAATGAAGCTGCCATTGCAAAAGTTGTAAAAGTGCTCAAAGAAGGTGGTTTAGTAATTTATCCTACGGATACTGTATACGGATTAGGATGCGATATCACCAACACAAAAGCTTTAGAACGAATTGCTAAAATAAAAGGAATAAAATTAGAAAAAGCTAATTTTTCCTTTATTTGCCATGATTTAAGTAATATTTCGGATTACATCAGACAAATTGATACTGCAACTTTTAAAATCTTAAAAAGAACTTTACCCGGACCGTATACGTTCATTTTACCCGGTAATAACAATCTTCCAAAAGAATTTAAAAAGAAAAAAACAGTTGGTATTCGCGTACCTAATAATGCTATTGTATTAGAAATTGTAAAACTTTTAGGTAATCCTATTGTGTCAACTTCTATTTATGATGAAGACGAAGTGTTAGAATATTCTACTGATCCTGAATTGATTTTTGAGAAATGGCAAAATAAAGTTGATTTAATTATTGATGGTGGTTATGGTGATAATCAGCCTTCAACAATTATTGATTTATCAGAAGGGGAACCGGTTGTTATCCGGGAAGGAAAAGGTGATAGCAATATTTTTTAAAAGAATAATAAAAAAAAAACGTACTGAAAGTTCAGTACGTTTTTTTTATTGAAGAATAACCAATCTTATTTACCCGATTGATTTTTCATTTCTTTTTCTATCATATCATAAAACTCATCAATTTTTGGCATAACGATAATACGAGTTCTTCTGTTCGCTGAACGATTCTGTGTAGAATCATTTGCTACTAAAGGAATGAATTCACCTCTACCGGCAGCTATTAATTGTTTTGGGCTCACTTTATGATCGTTAGTTAAAACACGAACAACAGAGGTAGCTCTTTTAACACTCAAATCCCAATTGTCAAGTAAAACTCCATTTCTGTATGGAACATTATCTGTATGACTCTCAACCATGCATTCAAATGTTGGTTTGTCATTTACGACTTTTGCTACTTTACCTAATACTTCTTTAGCTCGGTCACTCACTTCATAACTACCGGATTTAAAAAGCATTTTGTCAGCAATAGAAATCATGACAACTCCTTTTTCAACATTTATTTCTATATCAGGATCATTAATACCTACCGAACTTTTTAAACTGGTAACTAAAGCTAAAGTAACACTATCTTTTTTGGTCAAAGCATCTTGTAAACGAGAAATTTTTAAATCTTTTTCTTTTAAACTCTCTAATGATTTTTCTAAGTTTTCTGCTCCTTTAGTGGATAACATTGTCATATTTCCAACATTGCTGATTAAATCTGAATTTGTCTTTTTTAAATCAGCAATTTGATTATTTAAAATGTCTTTTTCAGATAAACACATGTTTAACTTTACGGTTGTAGAATTTAATAAATCCTGACACTCTTTGTTTTTAGACTCTAATTCGGCAATTTTTTTCTTCGTGCCACATGAACCTAATGAAAGAGCAACTAGTGCTAATAATAAAACGACTTTTTTCATATAACTTATCCTTTTAAATTTATTACAAAATTAACACCAAAAAGCTTATAATCTTAACCAGATTACGATAAACTATTGTTAAATTTATCAACAACTATTTTTTCTTTTTTGATGAAATAATGGTAGATAATACTCGTGGTGAAATAATAATTTGATTGCTGATTGTTTTTTCTTTTACGGAACATTTTTACCAGCAAAGCATAGAAATAAAAATGAGCTTTAATTATTGCTGTAAAATGTGAAAATTTTCCTTGAAACAAGAATTGAATTCCGGCAATACCATCTAAAATCATCCGAATCAATAAAATCCAAATCAGATGAACAGTTGGCAAATTTTTAACCAACATAAACAACGAATTTCTAAAATTTAAAAAAGTTTTCCTTGGATTTGTATTCGACAACGTTCCTCCGCCTAAATGATACACTTTTGAAAACCCACAATAATAGGTTTCATAATGAAGGTTATGACTTCTCCAGCATAAATCAATTTCTTCCTGATGTGCAAAAAAATCAGCATCAAATCCTTCTAGTTCTCTAAAAACTTTTTTCCGGATGAAAAAGCAGGCACCGGAAGCCCAAAAAATCTTTTTGACATCATCATATTGTCCGTTGTCTTTTTCAATGGAATCGAAAATGCGACCTCGGCAAAATGGATAACCAAATCTATCAATAAAACCTCCACCAGCACCGGCATATTCAAAATAGCCTTTGTCTTTAAAATCTAAAATTTTTGGTTGAATAATAGCTGCTTTTTCATTTTTGTCAAATAGTTCCAATATTGGAGCCAACCAGTTTTCTGTAACTTCAATATCGGAATTGACTAAACAATAAATTTCTTCTTCTACAAATTTTAAACATTCATTATAACCTTGTGCAAAACCAAAATTAGAGCTGTTTTTTATTATCTTGATTGATGGAAATTGTGTTTTTAAAACAGAAATCGATTCGTCAGTTGAGGCATTATCGGCTACATAGATTGTTGCTTCCTGAGAATAGGAAAGAACTGAAGGCAGAAACTGTTGTAGAAGTTTTGCCCCATTCCAATTGAGAATAACGATTGCGATTTTCTTCAAAATATAAATAAAATAAAGGAATGCAAAATATTAGTTTTGAAGTTCATAGTCAGGAATATCCTTTAAAAAAACATACCGTTCCTGCTCAAAATCCATTTGACAAAAATAGTGATTTAGTCCGTTTGTTACCATTAAATATTTTGCCTTCAAAGTTAAGTTGTATCGTGCAATTTGATCAAAAACGAGTTGGTTAATACTTACATCCGGTTTCTTGCATTCTATCAACAAAAATATTTCTCCATTCGGTTGATAAACAACTATATCATATCGTTTACTTATTGTATTAATTTTAATAAGCTTTTCGACGTTTATTAAAGATTTAGGATAGTTTTTTTCTTGAATTAAATATTGAACCACATGAATTCTAACCCATTCTTCCGGAGTGAGAACAATAAATTTTTTCCTGATTTCATCGAACACGGATACTTTATTTTCACTATTTTTGAAGCGAAAGGAATAGTCAGAAAAATTCAGTTTTTGCATGTACAAATATATAAAATTGATTCAGTAAAAATTCTATTCAAATTTATGCCTTATTAAAATCAATGGAAGAAATAGCAAAAATTATCAAAGATATAAGTGGAGGAAACATCAAACCGATCTATTTTTTGATGGGAGAAGAGCCTTATTATATTGATAAATTAACTGAATTTATAGAAAGTAATATTCTATCAGAAGACGAAAGAGCATTTAACCAACAGGTTTTATACGGAAGAGATGTTTCTATTGAAGATGTTATTTCAGCTGCTAAACGTTATCCAATGATGGCCGATCGTCAGGTAATTATTGTTCGAGAAGCTCAGGAATTGTCACGTAACATTGATAAATTGGAGAGTTATGTGAAAAATTTTCAACCAACAACGGTTTTAGTTATTGCGTACAAGTACAAAAGCTTAGACAAGCGAAAAAGTATGACTAAATTAATTGAGAAAGAAGGTTTGCTTTTTGAAAGTAAAAAATTGTACGAAAATCAAATAGGAACATGGATTTCAAGAGTTTTACAAGGCAAAGGATATCATATTGAACCGAAAGCCACCGCGATGTTAGTTGAGTTTCTGGGCACAGATTTGAGTAGGATTAACAATGAATTGGAAAAACTCCAAATAATTTTACCGAAAGGAACCACTTTTACGCCAACTCACATTGAAGAAAATATTGGTTTCAGCAAAGATTTTAATGTTTTCGAATTTCGAAAAGCAATTGGCGAACGAAACCAATTACAAGCCTATCGCATTGCTGATCATTTTGCTCAAAATAAGAAGGAATATCCAATGATTTTTACAACCGGGATGGTCTTTAGCTTTTTCTCCAGCTTGTTACAATACCATGGATTAAAAGATAAATCCCCCGGTAATGTTGCCAAAGTTTTAAAAGTTAATCCCTATTTTTTGAAAGATTATGATTTGGCTTTGAAAAACTTCCCGATGAAAAAAGTTAGTGCAATTGTTTCTACTTTACGCGACATTGATGTCAAAAGTAAAGGAGTAGGTGCGAACCAATTGCACGAATCTGATTTGTTGAAAGAAATGTTAGCTAAGATTTTTAATTAAATTAAAACTTAACCTTTGCGGTCATTGTTTCTCCATTTCGTAAGAATGTAACAGGTAATTCGTCGCCGGCATTGATACCGGAAAGACATTTCATATAGCCGTAAACTTCTTTGATTTCGCAATCGCCAATTTTTGTAATGATATCACCGCTTTGAATTCCGGCAAGTTGAGCCGGACGATTATCCGTTACACCATCAACATGTAGACCATCGCCATGATCAGTATAATCAGGCATAATTCCTAAAGTAACTTTATATTTTGGAGCTGTTTTTGGAGCATCAATTTTAGTTTTAACAAATTCAACTTTGTCTAAATCAGCAATAGCATTACTAACTCTAAAAACATAATCAGTAATATTTCTTACACCATAGTAATTGATTTTAACCTCATCATCACTAGGTT
>JAKLIC010000034.1 GCA_022709825.1 Bacteroidota bacterium
CTAATAAAAGAAGTATGTGTTCCATAAATTATTTTCTTACTTTTGGAATATCAAAAATACCTTTTGTTTGATTATAAACGAAAAATGAATAAATTTCTTTCTTTACTTTCTTTTTTATTTTTATTGACTTCCTGTCAATACTTCGAAAAGCGTGTGCCTTCTGAAGAAGAATTGTTGCAACAACGATTGAAAGAAATTGATTGGAAGGAAGTGACTGTTTATCCCTCAGTGGCGGAATGTGACAGTCTTTTAGACAAAGAACAAAAAAAAGAATGTTTTTTTAATTTTATGACTGTTCTTATTCAGCAAAAAATTGCTCCGGATTCCATCAATCAAAAGGTAAAAATAATTGATACCATTCAAGTGAAAGTATCCATTTATCCAAATGCTACCATTTCTTTTGAACCGCTTTTCCCTTCGGATAGTTTGAATTATGACAAAATAAAAATTGATAGTCTTATTAAATCCCGTTTGACGAATTTTCCAAAAATAGAACCTGCTCAAAAAGAAGGAATTCCCGTAAAAACACAATTTATTCTGCCGGTAATCCTAAAAATGGAATAGCTTATTTTAATTTGTGTAAATACATATTTACAACATTTTCAATCCCTAAATAAAGTGATTCACAAATCAAGGCATGACCGATGGAAACCTCTAATAATCCGGGTATATTTTGTTTAAAAAAACCAATATTATCCAAACTTAAATCGTGTCCGGCATTGATTCCTAACCCTAACTGATTGGCCAACACAGCTGCTTCTACATAAGGCTGAATTCCGCTATGATTTCCCAAACCATATTGATGAGCAAAATGTTCGGTATATAATTCAATTCGATCCGTTCCGGTAATTTTTGCTGCTTCCACCATCGTTAAATCCGGATCAACAAAAAGCGATGTTCGTATGTTATTTCTTTTAAATTCCTGAATTACTTCCGTTAATAAATCTTTGTTTTTAATCGTATTCCAACCCGCATTAGAAGTTAAAGCATCATCGGCATCCGGCACCAAGGTTACTTGTGTCGGATTTACTTCCAACACTAAATCAATGAAATTTTGAACGGGATTTCCTTCAATATTAAATTCGGTATAAACAACCGCTTTTAAATCCCTTGCATCTTGATATCGAATATGCCGCTCATCCGGACGAGGGTGTATAGTTACTCCATGAGCTCCAAATTTTTGAACATCTATAGCCACTTGCACCACATTTGGCACATTTCCACCTCTTGAATTTCTTAATGTAGCAATTTTATTAATATTTACGCTTAACTTTGTCATACCCTTTTGAAACTATTTTATTAGAAACAGCATACAAAAATACAAAGTTAAACAGGCTCAATAATCGTATTTTTTGATTATTTTGCAACGAAATTAAATCGCTATGTTAGAAATAACAAATTATATCAACAACGACTTCAAACCCTTTGACAGTGGGGAGAAAATAAATTATGTTCAGGATTTTTTTGCTGACTTGACTTTTTCTCATTTCCCTGTTGTGGAGGAAAGTATTTATATTGGAAGTATTGCGGCCGATGATGTGGTTACTTTTGAAACACAAAAATCAATTAAAGATTATCGATTCACTTTAGAAGGTTTTTTTGCAAGAACTAATATGATATGGTTAGACGTGTTAGAAGTTTTTGCTCAAAATAACACAAATTTAATTCCGGTTTTAGACGATCAAAATAAATATGTTGGTTATTATGAACTCAATGACATTGTTCAGTTTTTTGCCGAAACTCCCTTTTTAAGAGAGCAAGGAGGCATTATCATTGTAAAAAAACCATTAAATGATTTTTCCATGAGTCAAATAACTCAAATTGTAGAAACAAACAACGGAAAAATATTAGGCCTTTTTATTTCTGAAGCTACTACCGAATTTGTTCAGGTGACTATCAAAATCACTTTGGGCGGAATGAATGAAATCATTCAAACTTTTAGAAGGTATAATTATGAAATCATTTCTGAGCATCAGGAAGATACCTATTTGAGTAATTTAAAAGAACGTTCAGAATATTTAGACAAATATCTTAATATCTAAACTATGAAGATTGCTATTTTTGGACAATATTATCAAAACGATACCCGCCCAATTATTAAAGACATTTTCGTTTTTTTTAATAGTAACCATGTTGAATTAGTCATAGAAGAATCTTTTCTGGAAATATTGTATGAAGAAGAAATAGTTAAAAAAGAGTATAAAACTTTTGCTACTTATAAAGATTTAAACAGCAGTTTTGACCTTTTAATCAGTATTGGTGGTGATGGTACAATTTTGAGAGCAATTACCTACGTTCGAAATTCAGGTATTCCCATATTAGGTGTTAATGCGGGAAGGTTAGGGTTTTTAGCTAAAGTTCAAAAAGAAAATATCGAAACTTTTTTGCAATTAATTTTAGATAAAAATTATACGGTCTCTAAAAGAACCCTTTTAAGCATAGAAAGCAACCCTAAAAATGATGAAATTAAAGAAATAAATTTTGCTCTCAATGAAATTTCCGTCAGTAGAAAAGATACGACGTCAATGATTACGGTGGAAACTTATTTAAATGGGGAATATTTGACTTCTTATTGGGCTGATGGATTAATTATCTCCACTCCAACAGGCTCTACCGGATATTCGTTAAGCTGTGGCGGACCGGTTTTAACACCTGATGTGAAAAGTTTTGTTATTACTCCGATAGCTCCTCACAATCTTAATGCTCGTCCATTAGTAATACCCGATAAAACTGAAATAGTACTAAAAGTATCCGGAAGAGAAGCACACTATTTAGTTTCATTAGACAGCAGAATTGCCACTATGAATAACGAAACTATTTTAACCATTAAAAAAACACCTTTTAAAATTAACATGGTTGAAATTCAAGATGAAACCTTTTTGAAAACGCTCAGAAACAAACTTTTGTGGGGTATGGACAAGCGAAATTAACAGTTAATAATCAAAATATATCTTCTCTTCTATACTACTACCCTTTTATTTCCGTTTTTTTTGAAATTAATTTGTGATAAATAAGCAAATAGTTGACTTTTACCTAGTCATATTTGTTATATTTGCACGCTATTTCAAAACGGATGAATAGATTAGTGTTTTTATTGTTTTTTATGGTATCAAGTACTGTACTTAAAGCCCAAATTAATGAAATTGGTGTTTTTTTAGGTGGCAGTAATTACATTGGTGATGTTGGTCCCACAAATTATATTGCTCCTAACGACATAGCAATAGGATTTGTGTATAAATGGAACCGAAGTACCCGCCATACGTATCGTTTTTCCTATACTTATGGCCAATTATCGTCAAACGATGCCGATTCTGATGTTCCGGATAGAAATTTGAGAGGGTTAAGTTTTGAAAATAAAGTAAATGAGTTTTCTGCCGGATTGGAATTTAATTTTTTTGATTTTGATTTGCATAAATTAAGCTCTCAATTTACACCATATGTTTACACCGGTATAAGCTATTTTTCATACAAAGAATTGTTTTATATCAATAATGAAGTGAAAGAAGATTATACAGAAGGTGCATTAGCAATTCCTATCGTATTAGGTGTAAAAGCAAAATTGAACAGAAGATTTATAATTGGTTTAGAAGCCGGTGCCCGATATACCTTTACAGATAATTTAGATGGGAGCAATCCGAAAAATGAAAATTTGAACTCATTGAAATTTGGAAATATAAACAGCAACGATTGGTATGTATTTACCGGATTTACATTAACTTATACTTTTGGGGAAAACCCTTGTTTTTGTCCGCAATAAAAATGACCTTAGAAGATCAAATAAATAAAAGTAACTTACCAAAACATCTGGCCATCATCATGGATGGAAATGGTCGTTGGGCAAAACAAAAAGGTCTACTTCGGGCTTTAGGTCATGAAAGTGGGACAAAAGCTGTTCGGGAAACAGTGGAATCTTGTGCTAAATTAGGTATTCAAAATTTGACTTTATATGCTTTTTCAACGGAAAATTGGAATCGCCCTAAATTAGAGGTGGATACTTTAATGAATTTATTAATTAAATCATTGAAGGATGAATTGAAAACACTTCAAAAAAATGAAATTAAGTTAAATTCTATTGGCAATATATCGCTCTTACCGAAGTCGGCACAGAAAGAACTTTTAGAAGTCATTAACAAAACCAAAGAAAATAACCGTATGACTTTAACTTTAGCTTTAAGCTATGGAGCGAGAGAGGAATTGGTTTCAGCTATAAAAGCGATCAGTGATAAAGTTAAAAATAATATAATTTCGTCAGAATCTATTGATGAAACGATTATTAATCAACATCTTTACACACACAATTTACCGGATGTTGATTTATTGATTAGAACCAGTGGAGAACATCGAATAAGTAATTTTTTACTATGGCAAATAGCCTATGCCGAATTATATTTTACAGATGTTTTATGGCCTGATTTTAGAGAAGAAAATTTATATGAAGCTATTATTAGTTATCAAAAAAGAGAACGTAGGTTTGGAAAAACAAGTGAACAGATTAAATAAAACAGTAGTATTGAGAAATATTACTTCCTTTTTTGCAATACTTCTATTAGGAAGTATTTTTCAGGTAAATGCACAAAACACTACTCCTTATGAAAGGGGGTCCCAGTATATTCTAGGAGATGTTCAAGTAACCGGTAAATTAAGCTTTAATCAGCAAACAGTTATCACTTTTGCCGGATTGGAAAAAGGGCAGAAAGTTATTGTCCCCGGTGAAGAAATCAGTTCAGCCATTAAAAAACTTGGTAAATTAGGGCTTTTCAGTGATATTGATGTTTACATTAATGAAATTAGAGGAGACAGTATTTTTTTAGAACTAAGCTTGGTCGAACTTCCCAAATTAAGTGAAGTAAAAATTGTTGGTCTAAAAAAGAATAAAAATGAGGAACTTTTAAAAGAGTTGGCTTTAACTAAAGGCAAAGTTGTAAATGAAAATTTACTGACTACTTCTAAAAACTTTATTGAGAAGAAATTCCAAAAAGACGGTTTTTACAATACAAAAGTTTTCGCTACCATAACTCCAGACACTACCAATGGAAATGAAGTAAAAATGCTCATTAATGTGGACAAAGGCACAAAAGTAAAAATTTCCAGTATCGCCATTGAAGGCAATGTAACTCAGACCGAAAAAAACGTAAAGAGTGCGATGAAAAACACTAAAGAGCAGTCTTTTTTTCGTTTTTGGAAATCATCTAAATTTATTCAACAGGAATACAACGAAGATTTAGTAAACATTGTTAACAAGTACAAAACTGTTGGTTATCGGGATGCTCGCATTGTTTATGATAGTGTTAAATACAAAAAAGAAGACAATACTATTGCCATCAAATTAAAAATAGAAGAAGGTAGGAAATATTACTTTGGAAATATTAAGTTTTTAGGAAACACCATTTACACCGACCAAGGCTTAAACCGTGTTTTAGGAATTAAAAAAGGTGAAACTTATAATGGCGTATTGCTTCAGGATCGAATTGCAAACAAAAAGAATCCTGATGCAGAAGACATTACAAACTTATACCAAAACAATGGTTATCTTTTTTCCACTATAAATCCGGTAGAAGTTCGTACAGCTAATGACACTATTGATTTTGAAATCAGAATTATGGAAGGCCCACTAGCCTATTTTAATAAAATTACCGTTGTTGGAAACGACAAAACGAATGACCATGTAATTTATCGAGAATTACGCACAAAACCAGGTCAGAAATATAGTAAAGATGCTTTAATTAGAACCATTCGGGAAATTGGACAGTTGGGCTTTTTTGACCCGGAAGCTATTGATCCCAAGTTTAAAAATGTAGATGCCTCAGCAGGAACGGTGGATATTGAATATAACTTAGTTGAAAAAGGCTCCAGTCAAATTGAGCTTCAAGGAGGTTATGGTGGAGGCGGCTTCATTGGAACTTTAGGTCTTTCCTTTAACAACTTTTCTATTCGAAATGTTTTTAACAAAGAAGCCTATAAACCTTTACCAATGGGTGACGGGCAAAAAATGTCATTACGATTACAAGGAAGTACCTATTTTCAAACCTACAGTTTAACTTTTTCTGAACCTTGGTTTGGTGGAAGAAAACCAATGCAGTTTTCTACTTCCTTATCCTACAGTAAACAGTTTTTAAATAATTATCAAACAAATGATGTAGATAAAAGTAGAAGTTTTAATATCACCTCTATTGCTGTTGGGACTGCAAAAAGATTGAAAGTGCCGGATGATTTCTTTTTACTTTCACAAGGATTAAGTTTACAATATTATGATTTGAATAATTATTCTACTTCATTGTTTACTTTTCCTAACGGTTCTTCCCGAAATCTATCCTATTTTATTTCCTTAAGCAGAAACAATAAAGGAGTGAATCCAATTTTCCCTGTTTATGGTTCTGAGTTTTCAATATCGGCTAAATTCTCTCCACCTTATTCATTATTCAATAATGTAGATTACAAAGATTTACCCAACCAGGAAGAATATAAAGTAAAAACGACAGAAGTAATTCCAGACCCAAATACAGGGGATGATATGCCGATTGGAACCTATCTTGATGATTCTGGCAATCCGGTTGAAAATTACCAAGATGCTGCTGTTGACCAAGGAAAAGTGGATCAAAAAGCTTTCTATTGGTTAGAATTTTATAAAATTAAATTAAAAGGAGACTGGTATACTAAACTTGCCGGGAAAAATCAAAATGCTCTAGTATTAAGAACATTAGGAGAATTTGGTTATTTGGGAGCTTACAACCAAGACAGAGGTGTGATTCCATTTGAGCGTTTCTTTTTAGGAGGTGATGGTTTAGCGAATTATTCATTAGATGGTAGAGATGTTATTCAATTAAGAGGCTATCCGAATTTATCGCTTTCAGGAACAGATGGTGGAGTAATTTACAATAAATTTTCAATGGAATTACGATATCCATTAACACTAAAATCCGCAGCCTCCATCTATATGCTTACTTTTGCAGAAGCAGGAGCTTCATTTAATTCATTACAGGAATACAATCCATTTGTGATGCAACGCTCAGCCGGTTTTGGTTTAAGAGTCTTCATGCCAGCCTTTGGATTATTAGGAATTGATTTCGGCTATGGTTTTGATGCTGTGCCAGGACAAACACAAAAAAATGGCTGGGAAACACATTTTATCATTGGACAACAATTTTAATTGTTAATTTCTGTTATATTTACATTATAATTTATAAAATATGAAGAAATTAATTTTTTTACTGTTTTTAACTCTTACAAGTGCCTCTATCGAAGCACAGTCAAGAGGTATTAGAATTGGTTATATTGATATGGAATACATACTTCAAAATGTTCCTGACTATACTGAAGCTAAAAATCAATTAGAACAAAAAGCTCAAAAGTGGAAATTAGATATTGAGACTAAAAAAAATGAAATCAATACCTTAAAAGAGGCTTTAAACAACGAAAAAGTACTTTTAACCAAAGAATTAATCGAAGAAAGAGAAGAAGAAATTACCTTTCTTGAAAACGAACTTTTAGCTTATCAACAAAAAAGATTTGGACCAACCGGCGATTTGGTTGTTCAAAAAGCTGTTCTAGTAAAACCCATACAAGATCAGGTTTTTACTGCTGTGCAAGACATTGCTGAAGTAAAAAAATATGATTTTATATTAGACAAATCTTCTGATTTAACTATCCTTTTTGCTGCTAAAAGACATGATATCAGTGACCAGGTTATTCGATCTTTAACCAGAGCCTCTAAAAGAGAGCAAATGAGTAAAAAAGAACTCAAAGCATTAGAAGAAAAAGAACGCATTCAAGATTATGCCGAAGATGTTAATCCTGATAAAGAAGCTCGAAAAAAGATTCTTGAAGACAGACAAAAACAACGTGATAGTATCATCGAATCTCGAAAATCACTCGCAGAACAAAAGAAAAAAGATTTTGAGGATAAACGGAAAAAACTAATTGAAGAACGGGCAGCAAAAAAGAATGGCACAGTTTCTGATAAAGACAAACAAGTAAACGTTGAAGAAGGTTCTGAAACAACTGATAAATCTGCGGAAGCCGTTGAAGAAAAAAGCAAGTCTGACGAGACAAAATCAGATGCCGCTGAGACAAAGAAAAAAGCGGAAGAAGAAAGACAGAAAAAATTAGACGAACGCAAAAAACAGCTTGAAGAAAGAAAACAAAAAATATTAGCCGACCGTGAAGCTGCTAAAAAAGCAAAAGAAGACAAACAAAACGAAAACAAAGAAGAAAACAAAAACAATAATTAATTATAATAACTAGAAATGATGAAACAAATTAAGACTTTATTAATTGCTACTTTTTTATTTATTGGTGCCAGCCAATCTATTTCAGCTCAATCAAAAATAGCTCACGTTGATACTAATGAATTGATAAGCAAAATGCCGGCAATGATTGAAGCTCAAAAACAATTAGAAAATTTGAGTAAACAATATGATGCTGAATTTAAAACAATGGCAGATGAATATTATGCTAAATTGAAAAAATATGACGAGGAATCATCTACTGTTACAGCAAAAGTAAATGAAGACAGAGCAAAAGAAGTACAAGACATGGAAAAAAGAATCCGTGACTACAGAGAAACTGCTCAAAAAGAATTACAAAAAAAGGAATCTGATTTGGCTAAACCATTAATGGATAAAATCAAAGCTTCGATTGCAAAAGTTGGTAAAGCAAAAGGTTTCAACTATGTAATAGATGTGAATTCAGCTATTTTTGCTGATGGAACAGACTTAACTTCTGATGTAAAAAAAGATTTAGGTTTTTAATTCTTAAACTTAAAATACATAATTAAAAACTGCTCACCCAAAATAACGGGATATGAGCAGTTTTTTATTTATTTTTGATACATGGTTAATAATAATCCCATAGGCCTTTTTGATTCAGGAGTTGGAGGAACCTCTATTTGGAAAGAGATTCACGCACTGCTTCCTCATGAAAACACAATCTATCTCGCGGATAGTAAAAATGCACCTTATGGTCAGAAATCAAAAGAAGAAATTATTTTGTTAAGTAAAAAAAACACTGAATTTCTTTTGAACAAAAATGCCAAAATTATTGTAGTCGCATGCAATACTGCAACTACAAATGCTATTAAAGAACTGAGAGCCTCATACGATGTTCCATTCATAGGCATTGAACCGGCAATTAAACCCGCAGCAAATAATTCTGAAACACATACCATTGGTATCTTAGCTACAAAAGGCACTTTGAGTAGTGAATTATTTAATCAAACCGTGCTTAATTATCCCAATACAAAAATAATAGAACAGATAGGCTTTGGTTTGGTTTCGTTGATTGAAGAAGGAAATATTGAATCTAAAGAAATGACTCAACTGCTTCATGACTATTTGAATCCTATGGTTAAAGAAAATATTGATTATCTTGTATTAGGCTGTAGTCATTATCCTTATTTAATACCACAAATAAAAAAAATATTGCCCAACCATATCAAAATAATTGATTCCGGAGAAGCTGTAGCCCGACAAACCAAAAACATCCTTTCAGATAAAGTAGGTTTAAGCGATACGAAAAAAAGTAAACAACTATTTTACACGAATTCAAACCCAATAGTACTTAAAAATTTAATTGGTGGAAAACACACAATTATTGAAGAAAACTTTTAATTTTCTTCTTTGAACCAACTTGAATACATGATATAATTATTTGATATGCGTTCAATTTCACCTGCAAAATCAGACTGATTGATATCCTTCACTTTTTTTGCCGGTACACCTGCATAAATTGAACCTGATTCTACTTTAGTATTTTGAGTTACAACAGCACCCGCAGCTATGATGGAATTGCTTTCAATCACACAATTATCCATTACTATTGCTCCCATTCCAATTAATACATTATCATGAATAGTGCAGCCATGAACAATTGCATTGTGACCAATTGAAACATTATTGCCAATAATTGTGGGATGCTTTTTATAAGTGCAATGAATGATTGCTCCATCTTGAATGTTCACTTTATTGCCAATTTTTATAAAATGTACATCGCCACGAACTACTGCGTTAAACCATACACTACAAGACTGTCCAAATTGAACATCTCCCACAATAGTAGCATTTTCAGCGACGTAACAATCTTCCGGAATTAAGGGTGATTTACCGTTTACTGTTTTTATTATCATAGTACTTTAGTTAAAAAAAATCCCCAAACTTTTTTACGGTAAAGGGATTTTCATTTATAATTATTTTTAATTTAGTTAATAGCAGGGCAATTACACTGATACTTCTCTCTTTTACAGAATAAATTTATTCCTAATGTTATTTGATGAAAACCGGCACTATCAAATTTTACATTTCCACTTAAATAAGAGTAAGTATAAGCAAACATAAATTGATTATAATTTACACCTAGAATTGGTGTAAAATATTGTAATCGTTGTTCTCCTACATTTCCACCATCTAAATATTCTGCCCCATCAAAACTTCTTCGATAAGATAATCCGCCCCACATTTTACCGAAATCTAAATTTTTATATACTTTCAAATTTAAGTCAATTGATTTTTCTTTTGTTTGCTCTACCATTTGAAATAAAACGGAAGGTTCCCATTGCAATTGTTCACTGTTTCCAAAAACATACCCTGCACTTATTAAGTACTTTCTTAGATTATCAGATTCAACGTCAGTATACAATTCTCTTCTAACTGTTCCTAATAAATTTTTTACAGTAAAATGGGTATAAAATTCTAAGTAATTATAAGAAGCTCCTAAATCTAAATTAAAATAAGAATCTTTTTGAGTTATGCCTCCAATGTTTGGGTCAAATGGTTGATTATCTAAGAAAGAAGTCTCATCCAACTGACTTTGTATTAATGCTCCACTAAGACCAAATGATAATTGATTTAAATCTAATTCACTTCTAGAAAACATAATGTGGTGAGCATAAGTAAGTTTTACTCCCTTTTGAGAATGATAACCGTTTTTATCTGAAAATAAAATAGCTCCAACTCCTGATCGTTCACCAACACTTGTATTAAAACTAAGTGTGCTTAAACTGGGGGCATCATCTTGACCAAACCATTGTCCTCTCGCTGTTAATCTAACTTTTCCACAATTTGCCGCACCGGCCATTGATGGATGAATTAAATAATAATTATCGGTTAGATAATCAGAATAAACCGCTATTCCTTCTTGTGAATAAGCAAACTGTGTTACTACTAATACAAATAAAAAATACCTTTTTTTAAGTTCAAGATTCATGGGCTATTATCTTTTTAATGAAAAATGTGCTTTGAAAATTTTAGATTCACCGTTTTCTTCATACTCCACCGTAAACCAGTAATCTGTTGAAGGCAGGGTTTCTCCGTTGAAGGTTCCGTCCCATCCTACTCCCATTGGGCTGATTTGCTTGATGAATTTTCCGTAGCGGTCAAATATATAAATTTTTGCGTTAGGATTAACCTCTCTTAGGCTAAA
>JAKLIC010000035.1 GCA_022709825.1 Bacteroidota bacterium
AATTATGACACTTGTAAAAACAAACAATCGTTTTGCGTTCCCATCATTAATTGATGAATTTTTAAAACCTGATTGGATGGGTGGAATGGAACGCTTTAATGTGAATGTTCCTGCTGTGAACATCAAAGAAACTGATACTACATTTGTAGTGGAATTAGCCGCTCCCGGAAAGAAAAAAGAAGATTTCAACATTGAATTGGATGACAATGTATTGACTATTTCTTCTGAAGCAAGTACTGAAAATGAGGAAAAAGATAAAGAAGGAAAATATACTCGCAAAGAGTTCAGCTATTCTTCTTTCAAACGATCTTTTACTTTACCTGAAATTGTCAACGAATACGATATTAATGCAACTTATGAAAATGGTGTGCTTCACATCGCTCTTCCCAAACGAGAAGAAGCTTTACCAAAACCAAAACGAATGATTGAAATTGGTTAAATTTGTTTAGTATTGTAATGAAAATGCACTCAAACGAGTGCATTTTTTTTTAGAGTTACCCCATTTTTTCACTTAGAAGATGTTGACTTTTTATGAAAGTACCGCTTCCTCTAGCGACTTCCCGGTTTTTTTCGTCATATAAAATTGCATCGGCAATGAATAGATTTTTTGATTTAAAGGTTAGATTTCCAACAGCTTTGACAGTGCCTGATGTTACCGGCCTAAGTAATTGTATGTTAAACGTTGTTGTTAATATAAAAAAATCTTGAATAGTAGATTGCACTGCAAAATAAGCTGCATCGTCTAATAATTTAAAATAAACTGAACCATGCAACGACTGACCTGCATGAAAGAATTTGGATTCGATGGGTTGGATTATTTCTGCTCGTTCATGACTGACAGTTAGTTGAACACCTTTGTATAATTCTCGGTTAATCGGACCTAAATGATACATGTTTTCTAGTTTTCTGTAATGTATTTCTAAAGTAATCATGGATTTATATTTTTTCTTGCAAACTTTTAATCTCATCCCGAAATTTTGCAGCTTCAATAAAATTAAGTTCTTCAGTTTTTATTTTAATTTTTTCTATAATTCATTTTTAAAGTTTAGTGTAAATTTTAAAATTTATAACCTACCCTAATTAATGGTGAAATTTTTGTCCAGTTCCATTGATTAACATTATAATTAATTTCTTGACTTAATTCAATATTTTCAAAACTACCATCTTCAAATGTTGAATAAGAAGTTTCAATTCTAGTAGTCTTATCATTGGTAAATGTTTTCATAAAATATACCTGAAACTCGGCAGATACCACTAATCTATCTGAAAAGTAATATTGTGGTTTCAAAATGGGACCCAAACCAATGCTTTGAATTGAACCAAATTGATCAATAACATTAATATTTTGGGCAAATAAAAAGCGATTATCAGATATTGTGTTTTGGGTTAAATAGTATTTATAATTACCATTAGCTTTTTTATATTGAACAAAGGCAAATTCAATTCCAAAATCAAAATCAAAACTATTAACTAGTTTAACTCTTTTTGCTACGCCAATTAATGAATTAATATGAATTTGCTTATAGTTGTACTCTTTCGATAAATTTGTTGTAAAATCTTCCTCTTGATTTATGTTTTGATAACTTTCACTTTCGTTGATTTCTCGTATCGAAAAACCAAAACGAGTTCTTAGTATTATGTTTTTTACTACTCGTTCATAACTAATTCCAAAGGCATTTGAGACAGCCTTTCGAGAATAATTACTTTTTTTAGATGGTTCATAACCTAAAATCCAGTCATCATTAGAGAACTCTCGAATATTATTTTGAAAGGGTTGATAAAATTCTAATGAAATTGTATTTTTATAGTTAGGATGTTCTTTCTGTTCTTGTGATTTTGCTTTAAAAGTTAATAATAATATAAATATGTAAATAGTGTTTTTCATAATCAATTATTTAATGTTAAATTTTTTCTTGCAAACTTTTAATCTCATCCCGAAACTTTGCAGCATCAATAAAATTAAGCTCTTTAGCCGCTTTTTCCATCATTTTTCGCATGTCGCGAATTTTCTTTTCAATTTCAGGTTTAGTGAGATACAAACTTTCCGGTTCGGCGGCTTTGAGAATTTTATCTTCATAATATTGTGTCGAGACAGAATTTCCACTTAGAACATTTCCTAAACTTTTATTCAAAGCTTTTGGTGATAAACCATGTAGTGTATTGTAAGCAATTTGTTTCTCCCGACGATAATTGGTTTCGTCAATTGTTTTTTGCATACTGTTGGTAATTTTATCCGCATACATTATGGCTTTTCCATTTACATTTCGAGCAGCCCGACCAACCGTTTGAGTCAATGAGCGATGGCTTCTAAGAAAACCTTCTTTATCGGCATCTAAAATAGCAACAAGCGAAACTTCGGGTAAATCCAATCCTTCTCGTAATAAATTTACTCCAACGAGTACATCAAACAAACCTTTTCGTAAATCTTGCATGATTTCCACCCGTTCGAGGGTATCAACATCGGAATGAATGTAGCGACAACGAATAGAAACTTTGGTTAAATATTTGGTTAATTCTTCCGCCATTCGTTTGGTTAAAGTAGTAACTAACACGCGTTCATCCGCTTCGCAACGGAGTTGAATCTCTTCGATTAAATCGTCAATTTGATTTAAACTAGGACGTATTTCGATAATTGGGTCAAGTAAACCAGTGGGTCGAATGACTTGTTCTACATAAATCCCTTCACTTTTCTGTAATTCGTAATCAGCAGGTGTTGCAGAAACGTAGATTACTTGATTTTGAAGACCTTCAAACTCTTCAAATTTCAGGGGACGATTATCCATTGCTGCCGGTAAACGAAATCCATATTCCACTAAGTTTTCTTTTCGACTTCGGTCACCGCCATACATGGCATGTACTTGTGAAATGGTCACGTGACTTTCATCAACAACCATTAAAAAATCATCCGGAAAATAGTCTAATAAACAGAAAGGACGAGTTCCCGGTTGACGACCATCTAAATAACGGGAATAATTTTCAATTCCTGAGCAATAACCTAATTCGCGAATCATTTCTAAATCGAAGTTTGTGCGTTCTTCTAATCTTTTGGCTTCTAAATGTTTGCCAATTTCTTTAAAATAATCAACTTGCTTCACTAAATCTTGTTGTATTTCCCAAATAGCGGCTTGCAACACATCAGGAGAAGTCACAAACATATTGGCGGGATAGATGTTCAGTTTGGTATATTTTTCGATGACTTTTGTAGTTTTTATATCAAAAGCTTCAATTTCTTCAATTTCATCGCCAAAAAAGTGTACACGGAATGGTTCGTCTGCATAACTCGGAAAAATCTCGACGGTATCTCCCTTGATTCGAAATGTTCCGGGCGTGAATTCAACTTCGGTACGAGAGTATAAACTTTGCACTAACCGATGCAATAATTTTGTCCGTGAAATAATTTGACCACGGTCAATTGAAATTACATTTTTTTGAAATTCTACCGGATTTCCAATACCATATAAACACGAAACAGAGGCCACCACTAAGACATCTCTTCGACCCGAAAGTAGGGCAGAAGTTGTGCTTAGACGAAGTTTCTCTAATTCATCATTGATGGATAAATCTTTTTCAATATATGTACCCGTGACCGGAATATAGGCTTCAGGTTGATAATAATCGTAATAGGAAACAAAGTATTGTACCGAATTTTCAGGAAAAAACTGTTTAAATTCAGAATATAATTGAGCTGCTAAAGTTTTGTTATGAGCTAAAACAAGCGTAGGTTTTTCTACTTTTTCAATCACATTGGCTACTGTAAATGTCTTTCCTGAACCTGTAACACCTAATAAAGTTTGGTATTTCTCGCCATTGATAATTCCTGTAGCTAATTTTTCAATTGCTTGAGGTTGATCGCCTGTTGGTTTATATTCGGATACGACTTGAAATTTCATTTTTGAGAGGCTGAGTTGCTGTGGTTCTTAGTTGCTAAGTTATAAAATGTAAAATTCGTTTTGATTTTTGATTAAAACTTCCAGTCTTTCCGTTGTTTTTCGCTCAAAAATGTCCAAGCTACTAAGCGACTTATTTTTTGACCTTGCGTCATTTCTATGGTTTTGATGGTTGCAGCACCCACATTGTTGAGTGTTTTATAGATACTTTTTAAATGATCTTTTTTAGAAACTAGCGTTGTAAACCAGTAACATTGTTTTGGGTATTTTACACTTTCAAAAATCATTTGGTTAATGAAGGAAAGCTCTCCACCATCACACCAAAGTTCGTTGTTTTGTCCGCCAAAGTTCAAAATAGGATTCGTAGTTTTTTGTTGGGTTAAATTTGATACTTTGCGACTCGAACTTTTGTCAGCTTCTTCTTTAGAGGCATGAAAAGGCGGATTACAAATGGTAAAAGCAAACTTATCTTCAGGCTGAATGATGTCTTTAAAAATAAAACGCGAATTCAATTGTTGCTGTAGGCTGATAACCTCGTTTAAATGTGGATTTTTTTCAATGATATCCACACAGTTTTCAATAGCGGACGAATTAATATCGGTGGCCACAAAACTCCAATCATAAATGGCATTTCCTAAAATTGGGTAAATACAATTGGCACCAACACCAATATCTAATCCCATTATTTCATTTCCGGTTGGTATAATTCCATCATTAACTTCTGATAATAAATCAGCGATGTAATGAATGTAATCTGCTCTTCCTGGTATGGGTGGGCATAAATAATCTGTAGGTAAATTCCAATCTAAAATGCCATAATAGGTTTTTAAAAGAGCTTTATTTAATGATTTTACTGCTTCAGGATTACTGAAATCAATTGTTTCAATTTCGTGTTCATTAATGAAAACAAACGGTTTTAATTCCGGTGACTTTAGGTACAATGTTTCAAAATCATAGCGAGAACGATGATTATTGCGTGGATGTAAAGTTGATTTTTCTATGTTGGGTTGATTTTTCAAAATTTCGATGGAATATAAACTAAAGCTACAACTTTTTAATTAAATATAAGATTTTAATCCCAACATTCCATCAATAATAAATCACCTTCGCTGTGTTCAATTGTGATAAGCCCGTCCTCAGCCACATGATTGCTGCTTCCTGTTCGATAGCCGATAGTTAAAGAATCGTTTTTTAATGGATAGAATAAATTTTCGGAATGAATGCCATGAACTTCCCCAATTGGAATTAAGGAAATAACGGTATTTTTAGGATACCATTTTTGAAATTTTTGAGGTAATAAATGAATTTTTGAATGGTCGTCAAACAAAACAATTTTCAATTGATTTCTGAATTTAGCAATTGAAGTAATGTTTGTGATGGTATGATCAGCTCTTTTACCGGTTGCCCAAACAACATTTACTGCCGGGAAATTGCGTTCAATTAAAAATTCAAACGCTTTTTCCAAATCGGTTTTATCTTGGTTTGGAGTATGAATTATTTCTAACGGATGTTGAATTTCTTTGTAATAATTTGCATCAAAACCGCTGTCAAAATCACCTAATAAAACATCCACTTTGATTTCTAATTCAAGTACACGTTCGATGGCCGAATCTAAAACAACTACAAAGGGAGACCATTCCAAAAGTTGACCTAACAGTTCTTGACTACAAGCTGCCCCATTGGCAATAATTAAAGCAGGTTCTTGATCGTCACGAACGATATGGTGTGATGACATTTATTTTTTTATTTATTCTATAACATAAGCTATTTTAGCTCTTTCACTCAAACGAAAATAACCTAATGCAAAATTATTAAAATTAGTTTGATTGACAACATTGCCTCGAATAGTAGAGGTTGGTGTACTAAATGGTCCACCACTTCCACCTCCTGCTTGTGACAATAAAATATTCATATAATTATAATGATTTTGAGTTATGCCATTTAAAGTAAATGATATCTCATCTCCCGATTTCAAATCTTCACTAAAATAAAGTCCGAACAATTCATTATTTTGAAAAAACCGATCTTCTAGTACACCAAATTCGGGAATTGCTTTATAGGGGTCATCAATTTGTTGTAAATAATAATTAGCTTCATTTGGAATGTCATCATAAAAGAATCTTACTTCAATTTCATCACCTAAAATTCCACCTTCGTTATTTTGCTCAATGCGTGTAATTTCCGGAGTTGCTAATAGTTTTTCTGTGGCAGTAAAGGTTTCGCCATTATATACAATAGTTAGCGTGTAGCTTTCGTTGATTACAGGTTCAAAATTGTTACAAACATAGATTCCGGGTTCAGTAACTTCTACAAAATTAAAAATGGTACCAGAACTATTGGTTATAAATACCGTAGCTCCGGAAACGTTTGGAATGATACTTGAAAAATAATCAGTAGTTGTTGTTAATTTGATAAATTGTTCATTGCCGGCTGTATTTTTATCCCAATTTATCGATGCCTCCACAACTAATTTTGGAGGAGCCGTATCTAAATCGACATCAATAACTTTTTCACATCCTATAAAAGTTATAACCAAAAATAATAGCGATATATAGTTAAATAATTTCATGGTTTAGAATTTAAAATTATAAGTAACACTCGGAATGAATCCAAAAATAGAGAGGCGAATAGCTTCATTACTAGCTGTTTCTTTGTTTTGTTGAAAGGTTATAGATGCGGCATTCATTCGATTGTAAACATTGTAAATACCAAAAACCCATTCACCTTGCCATTTTCTACCGGTATTTGAAGTTGGAGTCAGCGTGGCCGAAACATCTAACCTATGATAAGTGGGAAGGTTGTTTTCGTTTCGAAGACTATAACTGGGAACCGTAATTCCATTATATTCATATTGTCCATTTGGAAAAGTAACCGGTTGCCCGGTTTGCAGAGAAAAATTAGCACCAAATCGCCATTTTTCATCCAATTTATAATTTCCAACTACAGAAATATCATTTAATTTGTCATAACCTGTTCGGTACCATTGACCGTTATTAATACCTGTTTCTTCCGGAGTTCTTCCTTCAATTTGTTGCTCTGTTCTCGACAAAGTATAAGCTATCCATCCTGTAAATTGACCATGATTTTTTCGAAACAGTACTTCTAAACCATAAGCCCGAGCTTTTCCACTTAAAACGACCCGTTCAATAGCTTCATTGGCAATTAAATTGGCTCCATCAATATAATCCACTCGGTCTTGTATGTTTTTATAATAGGTTTCAATTTCTAACGAATAATCATCATTTTTAAAATTTTGGAAATAACCTACGGCAAATTGATCCAATAATTGTGGCTTCAAAAAGTTGTCACTTGGAGCCCATACATCAAGTGGGGTAGGCGATTGCGTGTTAGAAATCAAATGCAAATATTGAGTCATTCTATTGTAACTGGCTTTTATAGATTGGTCATCATTAAAAGCATAAGAAATACCTAAACGGGGTTCCCAGTTGTCAAAATTAGCAATCGTTTCATTTTTTTTATAAGAAACAGTTCCGGTTGGTGTTGCTGACTCATAGATTTGAAAAATAGAATTAAAAATTACAGCTTGATTATTTTCATAAGTATTCAACGTTTGTTCACCAAGTCGATAGAACATACTGTAACGCAAACCGTAACTTACCGTTATTTTTTTTGATAATTCATGCTCAGCATCTACATAAAATGCGGATTCAAAAGCATATTTTTTAGCTAGTTGTTCCGGATTAATGCTGGAGTTATCGTTTGAAGGTTCAATTCTTCCCGGATTAAAATCATAGTAGATTGAATTGTTTCCGTAGGTCAATTTTATTTTATTACTTAAATAATGTTTAAAATCATATTTAAAATTGTAGTTTTTGATACCACTATCCCAATTAAAACCAATAATATCCAATTTAAGACCATAATAATAATCAGAGTAAATGAAAGACATATTTGAGAATAATTTTTCATCAAATAAGTGATTCCATCTTAAGTTTAAAACAGAATTTCCGTATGTATTGACAAAACTTTTGTTTAAGTTAAAAACGTCTCTTCCAAAATAACCTGAGATAAAGACATTATTGTTGTCATTTAATTTGTAACTTAATTTAGTATTTAAATCATAAAAATAAGCAGAATTGTCATTGTTGAAAAGCGGTAAAAACAAATGAGCATACGAACCTCTTCCCGCAACTAAAAAAGAAGCTTTGTCTTTTACAATTGGTCCTTCAGCTAATAATCGACTTGAAATTAATCCAATTCCGCCCGTCATATGAAAATCTTTACTGTTTCCTTCTTTTTGATAAATATCTAAAACTGATGATAAACGTCCGCCGAAACGGGCAGGAATTCCACCTTTATACAATTTTAAATCTTTGATAGCATCCGGATTGAAAACAGAAAAGAGCCCAAATAAGTGGGAAGAATTATAAATGGTAGCTTCATCTAATAATATCAAATTTTGGTCAGCACTTCCACCACGAACATTAAATCCGGATTGACCTTCGCCGGCATTCGTTACTCCAGGAAGTGTGAGCAATGATTTAATAATATCGACTTCTCCCAGCAAAACCGGCATTTGTTTGATTTCCTGGATGGTTAGTTTATTAACACTCATTTCAGGTTTTCTGATTTCAGCTTTTACTTTTCGGTCAGAAACAATTACCTCTTTTAATAATTCCTGCGATTCTTTCAGGGATATATTGTTTCGAATATTTTTATCTAAAACAATTGTAGAAGTGATAGTTTCAAATCCAATATAACTTATTTCTAAAGTATAAGTTCCTTTCGGTAATGAAATGGAATAAAAACCATATTCATTTGTTGTTGTTCCGGTTTTTAATTCAGTAATAATAATAGTAACACCAATTAAGGTTTCATTATTTTTTTGGTCGGTTATGGTTCCGCTTAAAGTGAATTTTTCCTGAGAAAAGGCTTGAAATCCTGAGAGGAATAGAAAAAGCAGTATTAATATTGATTTTCTAAAAAGCATATTTCATATTTTTTAACAAAATTGATTAAAATTCTTTAAAACAGGAAATATCAGATGTTAAAGTAGGGTTAATTAAAAACGACCCTTTCGAGTCGTTTTTAACTTTTATTTTTAGAAAGAATTATTTCAATTTTTCTACTATTTTATTCAATGTTTCGCTTGGTCGCATCGCTTTTTCAAGTAATTTAAAATCAGGTCTGTAATAACCTCCAATTTCTTGTTTTTTGCCTTGATAACCAATTAATTCGGCATTGATTTTTTCCTCATTTTCTGTTAGTTCCTTGGCAATATTAGTAAAGAGTTCTTTTAAGGCTGCGTCTTTATTTTGAGCAGCTAAAGCTTGTGCCCAATATAAAGCCAAATAAAAATGGGAACCTCTGTTGTCAATTTGTCCCACTTTTCTTGCCGGTGATTTATCTGTTTCTAAGAATTTCTCTGTTGCTGAATCTAACGTTTCTGATAGCACTAATGCTTTTGAATTATTTAAGGATTGGCCTAAATGTTCTAATGAAACGCCAAGTGCCAAAAATTCTCCTAGCGAATCCCAACGTAAATAACCTTCTTCCAGGAATTGTTCTACATGTTTTGGAGCAGAACCTCCGGCACCTGTTTCAAATAATCCGCCACCGTTCATTAACGGAACGATGGAAAGCATTTTTGCTGAGGTTCCAACTTCTAAAATAGGGAATAAATCAGTTAAATAATCGCGTAAAACATTTCCGGTTACAGAAATAGTATCTAATCCTTTGATGATTCGTTCTAAAGTAAATGTAGTTGCGTCAATAGGATTCATGATTCGAATATCCAAACCACTAGTATCATGGTTTTTTAGATATGTCATTACTTTTAAAATGATCTGTCTGTCGTGAGCTCTGTTTTCATCTAACCAAAAAACTGCTGGTGTATTTGATAATCTGGCACGGTTAACTGCTAATTTCACCCAATCTTGAATTGGAGCATCTTTTACCTGACACATTCTGAAAATGTCACCTTTTTCGACAGCTTGTTGCATTAATACAACACCATTTCCATCAATTACTTTCACAACACCGTAATCATCCAATTGAAAGGTTTTATCGTGCGAGCCGTATTCTTCCGCGGCCTGAGCCATTAAACCCACATTAGGAACGCTTCCCATTGTTTTTGGGTCAAATGCACCATGTTTTTTACAAAAGTCAATCGTAGCGGTATAAATTCCGGCATAACATCTGTCCGGGATTATAGCTTTTGTATCTTGTGGTTTACCTTCAGCATTCCACATTTGTCCGGAAGTACGAATCATAGCCGGCATCGAAGCATCTACAATTACATCAGACGGAACATGAAGATTAGTGATTCCTTTTTCAGAATTGACCATCGCAATAGCCGGTCCTTTTGACATCGCTTCATTTAAAGCAGCTTCCACTTCAGCTTGTTTGGGATGACCTGCAATTTTTGCATATACATCTCCTAATCCATTTTTGGTATTTACACCAAGCTCTTTGAATAGTTCGGCAAATTGTTTAAAAACTTCTGCAAAAAAAACATCTACTATAGCTCCAAACATTATTGGGTCGGAAACCTTCATCATGGTTGCTTTCAAATGAACTGAAAACAACACGTTTTTAGCTTTTGCATCTTCAATTTCGTTTGCAATAAATTGTTTTAGAGCATTCAAATTTAAAACAGCACTATCAATAATTTCACCTGCTTTCAGTGGAGCATTGTCTTTTAAAATTTTTGTAGAACCATCTTTTGCAACAAACTCGATTTTGAAAGTTCCTGCTTCTTGAATAACGATAGATTGTTCACTACCATAAAAATCACCTTCGTTCATGTGAGCTACATGTGTTTTAGAATCGGCACTCCATGCACCCATACTGTGTGGATGTTTACGAGCATAATTTTTAACTGCTTTTGGTGCACGACGGTCAGAGTTTCCTTCTCGTAAAACAGGGTTAACAGCGGAACCTAAAACTTTGGCATACTTCGCTTTTACTATTTTTTCTTCCTCAGTTTGTGGATTTTCAACAAATTCAGGAATGGCATAGCCTAATTTTTGTAATTCAGCAATGACCTCTTTTAACTGAGGGACAGAAGCTGAAATGTTTGGTAGCTTAATAATGTTAGCCTCCGGAGTAGTGGCTAATTGACCTAATTCTAATAAGTCATTATTGATGCATTGGTCTTCTTTTAAATACTCAGGGAAATTGGCAATAATTCTTCCGGCTAGTGAGATATCTCGAGTTTCAACTGAAATGTTAGCCGGGGCAGTAAAGGCTTTTACAATTGGTAAAAATGAATGAGTAGCTAGCATAGGAGCTTCATCCGTAATTGTATAAATAATTTTGGATTTTGACATGATGGTATTATTTGTTTGTGTTTGTTTGTAATTTTTCCCAAAAAATCAGGATTACAAATATAAGAAAAGGAGCTTAAAATTATCCTGAAAGAGATAACGAAATCGTTTGATTTACATAAATGTCATTCAAAAGACTTAAAATTATTAAATTGACAAAAAACAGCTCAAAA
>JAKLIC010000036.1 GCA_022709825.1 Bacteroidota bacterium
TTGATAGCCTTGCCAATCACCTTTTCGCCAGTTTTCGGTGCCAAAAATCCCATCAATCAAGCCTTCCGGACCACCGGCGTGGTATTGCGGATTGTATTTTGATTGGATATCGATTGTGTAGTTGTTTGGTTTTTTAAAGAAAGTGGCAGAGACAGTGTTGCTTTGGTTTCCTTCCTTTTTAATATAGGTGAGCACTTCAGATGTTTTATCTATTTCAAATGGTTTTGTATATTCAACAAACGTTCTTTTAAATGTACTATAATCTAATCCTTGTTCATTAATTATATAGTAGATTTTAGCTTCAGATGCATTCGATTGAATTTTAATTGTCATTTTATCCTTAAAAGTTTTACTTTCAGCTTGTATAACAGGGACTGTAATTAATTCTTTATACTTGTAATCATTTCGAATTCGATAATTATTCCAAAAACCAAAAAAACGATCTGAATCATGTTCTTTGTTGCTGCTTTTTTCTCCATATTCACCATTTTCAAAATGGACTTTTATATTTTCAAAATAAGGTTTAGATAAAGTCCAATCAGATTGTCCCGGAGTTATATTATACATTCCCATCGAACTCAACACATACCACGCACTCATTTGGCCGCAATCTTCATTGCCAATTAAGCCGTCAGGATCGTTTTTGTAAAAGTTATCTAAAATGAAATGTACTTTTCCCGTTGTTTTTTCTGGTGACCCTAAGAAACTATACAAATACGCCACATGATGACTTGGTTCGTTTCCGTGAGCATATTGCCCGATTAATCCGGTAATATCGACTTGATGACGACCATACGTTTCGCTAACACTGTTAAACATTTCGTCTAGTTTAAGTTCTAAATGTGTCGGCCCACCTATTGCATCTGCTAAACCTAATATATCTTGTGGCACAAAAAACGTGTATTGCCAACCGTTGGCTTCGGTGTAATTGTTGTTCACTTCTTTTGGGTCAAAAGGTTTATCCCAACCACCATTTTTCTTAGGTTGAATGTATCCGGTTTCCCAATTGAAAAGGTTTTTCCAATTTTGAGAACGAAGCATGAAATACTGGTAGTCTTCTTTTTTGTCTAATAATTGAGCCATTTGAGCGATACACCAATCGTCATACGCATATTCTAAGGTTTTGGAAACACTTTCATGCTCGTCATCAATCGAAATATAACCTTGTTTTTTGTAGGCATCCAACCCCAAATGATCCAACATAGCCGAATATTTGGCGGCTTCATAGGCTTTTTCGTAATCAAAACCTTTGATGCCTTTGACCATCGCATCGGCAATCACGGAAACGGAATGGTAGCCAATCATACAATCAGTTTCGTTGGAGGCGAGTTCCCAAACGGGTAAGCGACCGCCTTGTTCAAATTGATTGATAAAGGTGTTGATGTAATCGGATGTTCGCTTTTTATCAATCAACGTATACAGCGGATGAGCGGCTCGAAACGTATCCCACAGGGAAAAAACAGTGTAATAATCAAATCCTTCGGCTTGGTGTATTTTGTTGTCGCGACCTCGGTATTTTCCGTCTATATCCTGAGCAATGTTAGGTTGCATCATGGTGTGATACAAAGCGGTGTAAAAAATAGTGAGTTTGTTTTTATCAGTAGAGGTGATTTCAATTTTGGAGAGTTCTTTGTTCCATAATTCTTCTGCTGCTTTTTTAGTTTTTTCGAAATTCCAATGTGGTATTTCGGTGCTGTTGCCTTGTGCTCCTTCATATCCTGTGGGTGAAAGAGTTACTTTTACGAGTAATTTGTCTCCTCTTTTGACTTTTTTGGAAAAACTGATGGCTAATTCGGTTCCGTTAAAAAGCCTTCCGAATTGTTTTCCATTATAATTTACTTTATTAATTTCTAATGGTTGGTTAAATTCTATAAAAGCATAAACATATTGGTCGCGAGCCCAAGCTTCGCTTCTTCGCTTGACGAAAATTGTTTTTTTATCAATGATTCTAATTTCCCCTTCCAGCAATTTATCACGGTGATTTAAGTCTAAAATAATGTTGGCTTGACCACTTTGATTGAAGGTATATTCGTGAAAACCTACTCTTGTGGAGGTAGTTAACTGCACATCGATGTTGTGTTTGTCTAATTTAACTGAATAATATCCGGCAGAAGCTTTTTCGTTGGCATGTGAAAAGGTGGATGAATAGATTTTGTTATTAAAGGATGGTTCTCCCATGGTTGGCATCAATAAAATATCGCCATAATCGGAAACGCCGGTTCCGTTGAGATGGGTATGTGAAAAACCATAAATCAAATTATCGGAATAATGATAACCTGAACAGCCTTCCCAACTGCCGTCGATGCGGGTGTCAGGGGAAAGTTGCACCATTCCGTAAGGCAACGTAGCTCCGGGAAATGTGTGTCCGGTTCCGCCTGTTCCGATGAATGGATTTACATATTGCTGGTAGTTTTGGCCAACAATTAAGCCGGTAAAAAACATTGAAAAAGAAATGATGAGCAATCGCATGAATAATTTTTTCACATCAAATATAAAAAAACGCATCCAACAATTGCCGAATGCGTATTAAATAACTTATAAAAACACTATTTTTTTTGCATTAACATCCATTCATAAATTGCAGGATTATCATAAACACGCGTCCAACTATCGTGATTAGCATCATCAAAGAGTTGGAGTTTGATATCTTTGTTACATCCTCTCAATTTATTGAAAATAGCGATGGAATAATTCGCATCTACAATATCATCTTGTAATCCGTGAAAAATTCGAATGGGAATCGTTGAAATTTTACAATTCTCTACCATAGGTACTCGATCAACAAAACCGGCAATTGGTACTAAGGCGGCAAAAAGTTCAGGATGTGCAAACGCTAAATTCCAACTTCCCCATGCTCCCATACTTAATCCGGTGAGGTATATTCTGGATTTGTCTATTTTGTTTTCTGCCAACACTTTTTGAATTAAAAGATATAATTCTTCTGATTCCCAATACTTGTTTTCCGGACACTGCGGAGCTAAAATATATGCGTCCAGTTCATGTGTTTTGGCATATTTTAAAGGACCATGAATTTTTAATTTTTCTAAATCCGTTCCTTTTTCACCTGAGCCATGCAGAAATATGATGAGCGGTTTTAAATCCTTGTTGTTATTTGGTTTTTGAAGCAAATAATTCAATTCAAATTTTGTAACTAATTCCGCTTTTATTGTTCCATTTGTTTCCATTTGGCCTAAACAAAGTAAAGGCAAAAACAGCATTATATATACTAGCTTTTTCATAAAATTAGTTTACGATTATATCAATCTTATATTTCTCCTCTTTAGTTATTGTTTTCCATTCATCTGAACGAAACGGAACGGCAGGAAATCCTTCTACGTTAAACAAATTACATTCAGAAGCATCACCTATCCATCCGAAGCGAACAGCGATTGGATTTAAAACATTTTCATTACTTACTACCACTTTATTTTCTTTGATGTATGCTTTTGCCGGATAGAAAACTTGATTTTCACCTGCAATTTCAAATCCGTTAACAAACCCATATTCATTGGTGGTTACTAATCCTGCTCCTAAAGAATTAAAAGTAACAATTAGTTGCTTCTCTTTCTTTTCAAAAGAGTTAAAGGTTGGTCCGTTAGAAATCATGTTTTCATTATTTAAATTAGTAAAAGCTATAGATGCCAATCGTTTTGCAACAGTTTTCTTATTCGTTGGATGGATGTCATTTGGGTTTCCAACATCAGTAGTTACAACCATTCCTGTGTTTTTTACTGATAATGTTTTTGTTTGAGCTTCGCGAATTTCTGCCCAAGCACATCCTTCATTACTATTTCCTGTTGTTTGATAAGTTGCTAATTGCACATAGTAAAAAGGGAAATCATTTTTCCATTTTTTACGCCAATCACTGATTAGCATCGGGAATGTTTTTCGATATTGAAAAGCTCTTGACACATTACTTTCACCTTGGTACCAAAGTACTCCTTTAAAAGCAAAAGGAATTAATGGATGAATCATAGAATTGAAACAAAGTGAAGGAAAATCGTTTTCATTAATACTATTTTTAATTGATTCTACTTGAAATTTCCAATACCCGTCTAATGGAATTTCTTTGTTGTTCAGTATAATTTTCAATGCTGCTGCATTGCCATAAATGCCTCCGCCGCCGCCATTGTCAACCACGCGAATAGTGATAACATTATCGCCTAATTTTAATATCCCCGAAGGAATTTTATACATTCGCTTTTCATCCCAACCATTTGTTTGTCCAATTTTTATCCCATTTATAAACGTGATGTCATTATCATCGATTGCCGGAATTTCTATAATACAATTTTCAGTGATTTCAGAAAGTGTAAAATGCTTTCTTAACCAAATAACGCCATCAAAATTTCCCAATTGTTGTTCTTCCCAAAGGCCGGGTTGGTGTATTTCTGACCAATTACTGTCTTTAAAATTCAAATCTTTATAAAAAGAAACATCCTCAGGATTTAATTTTGAATTTTGAATTTTTTCAATTCGAGTTTTTGCAGCATCCATTTTGGCGTCTAAAAGTGAATGAATATCAATTTTAGGCATACTATAAATCATATCTCGGAACTCACTGTCAAGTTCAAAACCTTCTCTACTAATCCACGTTTCAATATTTGTTCCCCCCCAAGAAGCATTGATTATTCCTATTGGAATTTTCAGTTTATTGTTTAATTCTTTTGCGTAATAATAACCTATTGCCGTAAAATCCGCTACTGTTTTTGGGGAACAAACTTCCCATGCTGTTTTTTGAATATCTGAAGCGGGAAAGGAATTAATTTCTTTTGGTATTTTAACATGTCTAATTTGAGGAAAATCAGCCATATCTATTTCTTTTTCTGCTTCATCCGCTTGCCCAACCGTCCATTCCATATTTGATTGTCCTGAACATATCCAAACTTCACCCACTAAAATATTTTTAATTTCAATCGAATTTTTCCCTTTTATTTTAAGAACATAAGGACCACCGGCCATTTCATCATCTAAACGAACAATCCATTTTCCTGTTTGATCTGCTTTGGTTGTTTTAGTTTGATTATGAAATTGTACAGTAACTTTTTCATTGGCATTAGCCCAGCCCCAAACCGGAATTTTAGAGTGGCGTTGTAAAACCATATTGTCAGAAAAAATAGCAGCAACTTTTACTTGAGCCTCTAAAGCGAATGAACTGATAAAAGTTATTAGTAAAAGAAAATGCCATTTAAATTTCATGTTTTTCATATTCGTATACTTCTTTAGTAAAAGCTATTTCCATTTTTAATCTTTCAAATTCATTTTCATTATTTGCTAAAAAGATAGTAGCTACTCCGTTACCTATAAAATTAGTAATAGAACGTGCTTCACTCATAAATCGGTCTACCCCAAGCAGCAATGCTAATCCTTCAATAGGTATCACTTTAACCGCAGAAAGTGTGGATGCTAATACAATAAATCCGCTTCCGGTTACTCCTGCTGCTCCTTTTGAAGTTATCATTAATACGCCGATAATTGTTCCCATTTGAGTCCAACTTAAATCAATATTATAAACTTGAGCTAAGAACAAAATAGCCATCGACAAATAAATCGTTGTTCCATCAAGATTAAACGAATAACCGGCAGGAACAACAAGTCCAACAACTGATTTTGAGCAACCCATTTTTTCGAGTTTTTCCATCAAGGATGGCAATGCGGATTCAGAAGATGAAGTTCCTAAAACTATTAATAATTCTTCTTTTATATAATTCAAAAAGTTTAAAATGCTAATTTTATGATATTTAAGAATAGCCCCAAGTACAATAAAAATAAATAACGCCATGGTGACATATACCGTTATCATTAATTTTGCTAAAGGAATCATCGTTGCTATTCCAAATTTACCTATAGTATAGGCAATTCCACCCAAAGCACCGAGAGGTGCAAATAGCATAACCAAATGGAGTGCTTTAAAAACATATTTTGAAGCAAAGCTGAGGTATTTTTTTATTCTATCACTGTGTTTGTATTTATTCAAAAATGTCCCAAAAAGGATAGAAAATAACAAAACCTGAATGGTTAGGTTTGATTTTATAAAGTTCCATAATCCAAATGTCTCAGCACCGGTTGTATATTTTGAAATTTTCGCCGGCTGCAATGAAATCGTTTCAATTCCTATTCCCGGCTGAATAATCCAAGTTACAACAACACCTATTAAAAGAGCAAGTGTAGTGACAATTTCAAAATATAAAAGTGCTTTCCCTCCAACTCTTCCCACTTTTTTTAAACTTCCCATTCCACTAATTCCTAAAGAAATGGTTAAGAAAATTATTGGATTGATGAAAACCTTAACTATATTGATAAAATAAGTTCCTAAAGGCTGCAATTGAATAGCTGTTTCAGGCAAAAAATGACCTAATATAGCCCCTAAAAGAATTGCTATTAAAACCCAAGTAGTTAAATTGGTGAAAACCTTTTTCATTTAATTGGTTTAGAAAACCTTAAAAAATTATGAAACCTTAAGAGGTTTCTCTTTACTTATTGATATAAAATATTTCGATTCTAGAAATTAATAATAAATTCAAAGCTACTTAAATTATTTCACCAATTCAAATCTGCCTTTTAATCTAATATCTGTAGAAGACGACCCAATCATTATGTCAAAATCACCTATTTCAGAATCGAATACCAGTTTTTCATTATAAAAAGATAATTTTTGGTTATCAATACTAAATTTAATGGTTTTTGTTTCACCTACTTCCAATTTTATTTTATTAAAATCTTTCAATTCTACTATTGGGCGAACAACAGAACCTACTTTATCCCGAAGATAGAGCTGCACAACTTCTTCACCTATAAATTTTCCGGTATTAGTTAGTGTGAAAGAAACTTCTATCGTTTCATTGCTTTTCATTTTTTGCTTTGATAATTTCAAATCTGAATAAGCAAATGACGTATAACTTAGTCCATATCCAAAAGGGAATTTAGGTGAATTTGGTAAATCTATATAAGCTGATTTGTAAATTTTATCTTCATTTACAGATGGTCTTCCTGTATTAAAATGATTATAATAAATTGGAATTTGACCTTCTTCTCTAGGAAAAGTCATTGGTAATTTACCGGACGGATTATAATCACCAAAAAGTACGTCAGCAATTGCATTTCCTGCTTCCGAACCTAACCACCAAGTATAAACAATTGTGGGCATATTGTCGGCTATCCAATTAAAAATTAATGGACGACCGGCATTTATTAAAATCACGATTGGTTTTCCTGTTTTCTGAAGTTCTTTTACTAGATCTTCCTGAACACCCGGCAAATGAATATTACTTCTGCTTTTGGCTTCACCGCTCATATTCCAAGCTTCTCCGATGCTTAAAATAACTACATCTGCTTGACTGGCTATGTCAACTGCTTCTTGAAATCCTTCTTTGCTAGTGTTTTCAACTCCACAACCTTTCGCATAAAGTAATTTCGTGTTCTTTCCCACTTTGTTTTTTAAACCATCCCACTGCGAAACAATGTACGTTGAATCAATTTCTTTTAAATCTACCGCCCAAAAACCGTGATTGATTCGTTTAGGTTTAACCATTGGGCCAATAAATGCAATGCTTTTTATACTTTTAGAAAGCGGTAAAACATTGATTTCATTCTTGAGTAACACAATACTTTTTTTTGCAATATCTCTAGCAATTTTTGTATGCTCCGGATTATTTAACGCTTGATTTTGTCTTTCCAGATTGCAAAAACGATACGGGTCGTCAAATAAACCCAATTCAAATTTTTTGTGTAGAATTCTTTTTACGGCGTCATCAATTAAAGCCAACGAAACTTTCTTTTCTTTCACCAATTGTTCCAAATTAAACCGATATGCGTTGCTTTCCATATCCATATCAGAACCGGCAGTTATGGCTTGTAAAGCAGCTTCTTTAGCATCTTTTGAATAACCGTGAGCAATCATTTCACCAATAGAACCCCAATCAGAAACTACAAATCCTTTAAAGCCCCATTTCTCTTTTAAAATATCGCGTTGTAGATATTTATTTCCGGTAGCAGGAATTCCATTGATATCGTTGAACGAATTCATAAACGTTGCTGCACCCGCATCAATAGCAGCTTTAAATGGTGGCAAATAAGTTTCCCACAACATTCTTTCGCTCATGTCAACTGAATTGTAATCGCGACCACCAACCGCAGCACCATAGGCTGCAAAATGCTTAGCACAAGCCATGACAGCATTTAATTCGCCAAGTTTTTCCCCTTGAAATCCTTTTACGCGGGCAAAGGCTATTTTAGAACCTAAATAAGTATCTTCTCCCGCACCTTCCATAACTCTTCCCCAACGAGGGTCGCGTCCAATGTCAACCATGGGTGCAAATGTCCAATGAATACCTGATGCCGCAGCTTCTGTTGCAGCAATTCTGGCACCAAGTTCAATGGCTGATAAATCCCATGAAGCAGCTTCAGCCAAAGGAATTGGGAAAGTAGTTTTATACCCATGAATAACATCTAAACCAAATAATAATGGAATTTTTAAACGTGATTGGATGGCATATTCCTGGTATTGCCTTGTATAAGTAGAACCCATCACATTCAGCATTGAACCAATTTTCCCTGATTTTATCTCTTCTTTTTTGTTAGGATTAATTGTTAACGGTCCGGTAACTGTATTATCACCTGTATATTGGTTAAGTTGACCAATTTTTTCTTCTAAAGTCATTTGTTTCAAAAGATCTTCTACCTTTTGATTAATTGACTTTTGCTGTGAAAATGCTACAAATGATTGAAATCCTATAAATAAAAATATTACTTTCTTCTTCATCCAAATTGAATTAATAAACCAAAGTTTGGATAGCTTTTGCAGGAATTTTGATTTCACTTACTTGATTATTGTTGCTCAATAAATAAGAAAGTTCTTTGTCTGATTCATTCATTACAATGGTAACTAATTCACCGGTTGGGTTTTTAAAAGACGTTACAATCAATTGACTTCTGCTACTTGTACAACTAAAGTTTTTAGCTCCGGATTTAATGAATTTTGAAAAATGTCCAATAAAGTAATAAGAAGGCGTATAAATTAATTCTCCAGTAGAAGTATCGCCATGAATTGGTGAAAAACAAAAATTACCTACATGATTTGGCCCTCCATTTTGGTCTAGAAGTATATTCCAATCCGTCCAACCTACGGTTCCGTTATTAAAATCGTTAATCATGGAACGTCCGTAACGTTGACCATTTGCCCAAAACTGGTATTTTTCAGCACTAAATTTTTCCACACAACCTTCTGTAAATAATAAATTTTTATCCGGATACATTTGATGCACTTTCGCCACGTTTTCAAACATTGGATTTCCCCCACTCCAGTTTTCATACCAATGAAATCCGATTCCCCAAACGTATTTTGCAGCTTCCGGGTCATCTAAAACAGCACTTGCTCTTTGTGAAAGTAAATCTCTGTTGTGGTCCCAAACTGTAATTTTAACATCGTTTAAACCATTTTTTTGTAATGTAGGTCCGAGGTAATTTTTTAAAAATTCTCTTTCTTCATCGCCGGTAAAAATACAAGATTCCCAAATTTGAGTAGCCATCGGTTCATTTTGAATCGTTAGTCCCCAAACCGGAATGTTCTCCTTTTGATAAGCTTGAACAAACTTTACATAATAATTTGCCCATGATTGATAAAATTCAGGTAACAATTTGCCGCCTTTAAGCATGTTTTTAGAATCTTTCATAAATGCCGGTGGACTCCATGGACTAGCATAAAACGTTGCTTTGCCGGCTTTTTCCATTGCTTTTTTGATTAATGGAATTTTAAAAGCTCGGTCGTGTTCGATAGAAAAAGTTTTCAATTCTTTGTCGCCTTCTTCAACATAAGTATAACTTTCTGAACTAAAATCACAACTGTGGATATTGGTTCGAATAAGAGTATAACCAATTCCTTTTTCTTTATCAAAATAGGCATCCAAAAATTCATTCTGTTTAGTAAGAGGTAATTTAGCAAAAACCTCGGCACTGGCATCGGTGATTGCTCCCCCAATTCCTAAAAAAGTTTGATTTGTTTTATTGGGGTGAACAAAAACGCACAATTGGGTTTCCAATGGTTGCTTGTATTCTTTAAAAGTGAGCACATCGGTTTTAGCTAGTTTTAGATTAGAATCAGGTGCCGTAGTATAAACCGTAACAGATTGATGATTTGGTAGGTTTGAATTTATTTTATCTTTAGTTTGTCCAAATAGTACGGAAGAAACCATAAGTGTGGAGAGTAATATTTTCATGTTTTTTTGTTTTTAATTTACCATGTATAGGTTCCAACAGCACCGGCATCTAGCGAAGTGGTAATCCATTTTCCGTTATATTTTATATTGAATAATTCAGAATTATTTCCATCATTGACTACTATAACTACTTTTTTTCCATCCGGTCTTTTAAAAGCTACGTTGTATAAGTTTCCAACCACTGAACTTCCAATTCGAATAGAACCTTCCGGAACAAATTTAGAAGCATGTCCGATAATATAAAAACCAACATTCTTAGCAAAGGACGAACTACTGTTGATTGTGATTGCCCCTTTACAAGTTGTACAACCTCCGGGAGTATGCGGCCCAAAAGAGGCGTTGTTCGCTAAATTCCATTCTAAGGCTATTTTACTCCAATTTCGCATGGAGCCAATGACTACATTTTTCACGTGCCACTGCAAATCACCATCAAAATTTCCCGTATTGGAAGTATACTGTTCAGTAAAATATAAATCTTTGGTAGGATGAGCATTTTTAACAATAGAAAGTGCACTAATATCTCCTCCATATAAGTGAAAAGCAGAACCGGCAATGTATGATTTTGCAGAGGCATCGTTTAAAACTTGAATTGGATATTCCGGTTTATCACAATTATGATCATAAATAATAATTTTTGTAGCTATGGATGCTGTTTGAAAAGCTGGACCTAAATGATTTTTTATAAAATCTGCTTGCTGAGTAGCTGTCATATACATACTGGGATTATTTCCCGGATGTAGAGGTTCATTTTGTGGAGTAATAGCATCAATAATAATTCCTTCAGCTTGCATCGCTTGAATGTATTTTACAAAATAGTTAGCATAAACGCTGTAATATTGTGGTTGTAAACTGCCACCAACAGAACTGCCATTATCTTTCATCCAAACTGGAGGCGACCAAGGACTTCCCATAATCTTGATATTAGGATTGATGAGTAAGATTTCCTTTAACAACGGGATAAGATGTGTCATATCAGGAGCAAGACTAAATTGAGCCAATGAGGTGTCCGTTTGACCCGAAGGCAAATCGTTATATGAAAAAACTGTTTCATTTAAATCAGATGCTCCAATACTGATTCTGAGGTAACT
>JAKLIC010000037.1 GCA_022709825.1 Bacteroidota bacterium
TAAAGTAGCAACAAATGCTAAAGGAATTAAAAACATTATACTATTTATTTTTACCATTCTTGTAGTAGAAGTTGTTTCAAAATATATAATTACCACTTTTAATTAATCTTTATAAAAATGAAAAAAATCAGTTTATTAGTTGTCCTTTTTTATTCAATAGCATCATTTTCTCAAGATATTACCGGTGAATGGTATGGAAAAATAAGTGTCATGGGATCAGAATTAAGACTAAGTTTTACAATTTCCAAAAACGAAAACGTCTATTCCGGAACAATGAGTGTTCCGCAACAAAATGCGAATGGCATTCCGTTATCATCCGTTACTTTTCAAGATAATCTTTTAAAAATTACGTTTGACGCAGCCGGATTTTCTTATAACGGAAAATTAAATGCTGAAACTGTTTTTGAAGGTACTTTTTCTCAAAATGGCCAAAACTTTCCATTAAATCTGTCACGGGAGAAAATGGAAGAAACCAAACTAAATCGACCACAAGAACCAAAAGGTAAATTTGATTATGGAATTGAAGAAGTAACTTTTGAAAATAAAAAAGACAAAATAACTTTAGCAGGAACCTTAACATATCCTCAAAATAACAAACCTTATCCGGTAGTGGTATTGATTTCAGGAAGTGGACCGCAAGACCGTAATTCAGAAATCTTTGGACATAAATCTTTCTGGGTGATTGCCGATTACTTAACTAAAAATGGCATTGGAGTGCTTCGCTTTGACGACAGAGGCGTCGCAAAATCTCAGGGTGATCGTTCACTTGCCACTTCTTATGATTTTGCTACAGATGTTGAAGCTGCAGTCACATTTTTAAAAACAAAATCAGGAGTTGATTCTAAAAAAATTGGATTAATAGGACATAGCGAAGGTGGTATGATTGCCCCTATTGTTGCTTCAAAAGATAAAACTATCGATTTTATCATATTGTTAGCCGGTCCCGGAATTCCGTGTATGGAACTTTTATTGGATCAAGCCTATCAAATTGGAAAAGTTGCCGGAATGACGGAAGAACAACTAAGTGAAACCAGAAAAATAAATCAATCTATTTACACAATCGTAAAAAGTGATGCTGATGATGAAACGGTTAAAAAGGAATTAACCACCATTCTGGAAAAAATAACAAATGAAAACTCCCAATTAGAACAACTTAGCGAATCTGATAAAAAGCAAATGATTGCCCAACAAATCGAACAATTAAGCTCTCCTTGGTATCGAAGTTTTATGAAATTTAATCCAAGCATCTATTTAGAAAAAGTAAAATGTCCTGTTCTGGCTTTAAATGGAGAAAAGGATTTACAAGTTCCCTCTAAAGCAAATACAGAAGGCATTAAAAATTCGTTATCAAAAGGTGGAAATAAAAAAGTTACCCTTAAAGTATACCCTAATTTAAATCACTTATTTCAAGAATGTGAAACCGGTGCAGTTGAAGAATACGGAACAATTGAACAAACCTTTTCTCCTACTGTATTAACAGATATAAAAGATTGGATTCTATTACAAACTAAATAAACTTTATCAAACACTTAACAGTTAAACGCTTTGAATAAAAGCGTTTTTTGTTGTTATTTGTAACAAAATAAGAACTATTGCAACTTATTATCAATTATATAATTATTTCATGAAAAAATCATTTTTATCGATAGTCTTTACCGGTACAATTTTACTGTTAAACCTTTCCATTGCAACCGCTCAGAACAAAACCAACGAAGTTCAGGTTTCTTTAGATTTAGTCACTATTAATAATGACAGAGTGGCTGTAACAATAATTCCACCAAAAATAAAAACAAGTGAAACCACTTTTTACCTTCCGAAAATAGTTCCCGGAACCTACTCCGAAGATGATTACGGACGTTATGTTGACAATTTCAAAGCCTATGATGCTAAAGGAAAAGAACTTGTGATAGCTAAAATGGATGAAAATTCATGGGTAATAAAAGAAGCTAAATCGTTAGCAAAAGTTACTTATTTAGTAAATGACACCTATGATTCTGAATCAGGTTCTGAGTTTGGAAAAGGGGATATTTTTTCACCTGCAGGAACTAACATTGCCGAAGGACTCAACTTTGTTATCAACACGCATGCTTTCGTAGGTTATTTCAAAGACTTGAAAGAACTGCCATATCGATTATCTATCATAAAACCTACTAATTTATTTGGAGCTACTGCAATGATTGATTTGGATAAGAGTGAAAGTAGTGATGTATTTACAGCATCAAGATATGCTGAATTGGTAGATCATCCAATTATGTATAATAAACCAAATTACACCACATTTATGGTGGATGATATGGAAATTATTTTAAGTGTTTATTCTCCTAAAGGAACATTCAAAGCGGACGATTTGAAACCTACGATGGAAAAAATGATGAAAGCCCAAAAGAAATTTTTAGGAAAGGTAAACAGCACAAAAAAATATGCCATTTTACTTTATTTATCAGATTATGAAACATCAGATGCTAAAGGATATGGTGCTTTAGAACACAATACCTCAACCACTGTTGTTTTTCCGGAAGCAATGCCGGCTGAACAATTAGAACAAAGTTTAGTAGATGTGGTTTCGCATGAATTTTTTCATATTGTTACGCCTTTAAGTGTGCATTCCAAAGAGATTCATTATTTTGATTTCAACACTCCAAAGATGTCACAGCATTTATGGATGTATGAAGGAATTACAGAATATTTTGCCAATTTATTTCAAGTGAACCAAGGACTAATTTCAGAAGATGATTTTTATGAAAGAATGGCTGGTAAAATTACTAATTCTAAACGCTATGATGAAACCATGCCATTCACTAAAATGAGTGCAGAGGTTCTAAAAAAACAATATAAAGATGCTTACTTAAATGTTTATGAAAAAGGAGCTTTAATTGGAATGTGTTTGGATATTCAATTACGGGAGAGCTCAAATGGGGAAAGAGGAATTCTTGATTTGATGCAAAAATTATCTAAAGAATTTGGTGATGCTAAACCTTTTGATGATAGCGAATTATTTGATAAAATTATTTCTCTGACTTATCCTGAGATTCGAACTTTTTTAACTAATTATGTTGCAGGTTCTACACCGCTTCCTTATGATGAATTTTTCGGCAAAATGGGTGTTACCCAAACTAAAATCCAAATTCCGGGAAATGTTTTTCTAAAAGGACAAACACCCTATATCACCGTAAATCCTTCAACCAAAGAAATTATTGTTCTACCGGGAATTGAGTTAAATAGTTTTATGAAATCACTAGGATTACAAGGCGGAGATATTATTCTTGCCATTAATGATACAGCATATAATTTAGACAACATTTATGATATGATTATTGGAAGCATGTCATGGCAAGAAAATGATCCAATTACTTTTAAAATAAAAAGAGAAGATAAAGAAATTACCTTAAAAGGAACAGTACAAATTCCAATGGATGAAGTAGATGGATATCAAGCTACAGACGATGCCAAAAAAACAATTCGTGAAGCTTGGCTAAAAGGTTAAATCAAAATATATTAAAAAGATAAAAATCCCTGAAAGTAATCATTCAGGGATTTTTATTTTTTAAAAACTATCCCCTAAAAAAGAACTTCCGTTTTTCAAAAAATCCCTATTTTGCAACCAAATTCAAAAGACATAAAAACAAATGAAATTCATTACTAAAATTGCCCTACTTTTTACCATACTTCTTTTATTTGCAGCCTGTGAGAAAGAAAATAAAAAAGACTATAACCTGCATATTTCAGGAAACATAAAAGGAATTAAGCAAGGAAAATTATTCATCCAACAACTAAAAGACACCAGTTTAGTTGTGATTGATTCTATAATTTTCAATGGAAAATCATCTTTCGACAGCTATTTAACCATTGATTCACCGGAAATGTTATATTTCTTTTTAGACAGAGGCCAAACAAACTCCTTAGACAATAATTTAGTAGTTTTTGCTGAACCCGGAGAACTTTCATTAGAAACTAATTTAGAAACTTTTTATGCAGATGCTGTTGTAAAAGGTTCAAAAAACAATGACCTCTATTTGAATTTTAAAAAAATAAATGCTCGTTTTTCAAATCAACAATTAGGGTTGATAGAAAAAGAAATAAATGCTCAAAAAAACAGCAATCTTGTGCAACTAGACAGTATTCAAAAAGCAAAAGAACAATTACTTAAACGCAAATATTTATATGCTATAAACTTTGCTTTAACTCAAAAAGAATATGAAGTGAGTCCATATATTGCTTTGTCTGAGATTTATGATGCCCAAATTAAATATTTAGACACCATTCATCATTCAATGTCGCCCAAAGTTGCTCAGTCTAAATATGGAAAATTACTGACCGAATTTATTGAAAAACGAAAAAAGGAAGAACAACAATAAAACTAAAAACCATAAGATTAAAACTTATGGTTTTTTTTAATAAATACAATTAAAGCAATTTCCATACTATCAAATTAACTTATCTTTAGGTTCACAGTATTTCAAAAAAAAAGGACAACCTTAAAAGTTGTCCTTAAAATAGAGCCGATAGAGGGACTCGAACCCACGACCTGCTGATTACAAATCAGCTGCTCTAGCCAGCTGAGCTACATCGGCGTCTCAATCTGAGTGCAAATATAATTTTGAAATTGAATATTCCAAAACAAAAAGGCACTTTTTTTATCAAAAAATCGGATTAAAGTGCATTCACTTTTTCAACCAATTGAATCGCAGCTGATTCCAAATCTTTTTCTACTTGTTTTAAATGAGCTTTACGACTTTCAACTTTTTTGTCGTTTACTTTAGAAATTAACGTGTCAAAAGTAGCAATAGCTTCATCAATCAACGCATTTGATTTCTCAGTTGGTTTTCCAGTAGTTGTCATTTCGTGGATATAAACCGCCTCGATAATATCTCCCATCACAAAATTGATGTCTTTCTTCAAATTTTTAATACTTGCCATTTTTATATATATTTTAATTGCGGTGCAAAAGTACGTAAAAAATTAGAATTAAATAAATTAGTTTCGTTTCCTAAACAGTAATTTCTAATAATGTTGCTTTTCCTTTTAATAAAAATGATGTTAGAACAGCCGGTATTAAAACGGTATCACCTGCTTTGTAAACGTACTTTTCATCATTTAAACATAACTCAAAATTTCCATCAGTACACATCAATACAGTAAATGCATCTTTGCTTTTATGAATTGGAATTTCTCCCTTGAGTTCAATAATATTTGTTTTAAAATAAGGACAATCAACAACTGAAATGGATTTATTTTCAATTGCAGTGTATTCTTTTTTTGCAGATGTGGTTTGATAAGTGATGGCATCTAAAGCCAACTCCGTGTGCAATTCACGTCCGTTTCCGTTAGCATCTACCCTGTCCCAATCGTAAACTCGGTAAGTAATATCACTGGTTTGTTGAATTTCCGCTAATAAAATTCCACCACCAATAGCATGAACAGTTCCGGTTTCTAATAAAAAAACATCTCCTTTTTTAACTTGAATTTCATCTAATATAGTGAGCAAACTTTTATTGTCTAAGTGACTTAAATAGTCAGCTTGATTAGTGTCCTCCTTAAATCCAATAATCAAACGAGCACCCTTATCAGCTTGCATCACATACCACATTTCCGTTTTTCCAAAAGAATTGTGTCTGGCTTTGGCCAATTCATCATTTGGATGCAATTGAATCGACAAATCTTCCCGAGCATCTAGGTATTTGAATAACAACGGAAATTGTTTTCCAAATCTGCTATACACTTCTTTTCCTAAAATTTCTTCAGGAAATTGGTCTATTAATTCATTTAGATTTTTCCCTTTTAAAATGCCATTATTGATAACACTTACATCATTTGGAACCGTTGATAATTCCCAACTTTCTCCCGTAATTTCAGAAGAAATGGATTTGTTCAAATAATCGCGTAGTTTTGTTCCTCCCCAAATGCGTTCTTTAAAAATGGGCTCAAAAGTAAAAGGATAAAGTGGTGTGGTCATTTTTTTTCTTGCAAAGGTCAAAAATAAGCAATTGATTTGACACTATCTTCTTATCAAACACTTATACTATTTTTTTAAGCATCTGAAGAGCTTTTTCAATGTGAATTTTAGCCGATAAATTGTCGAAAATTAATCGTATAATTCCATTTTCATCTGTTACATAAGTCACTCGTCCTGGAAGAAGTCCAAATAAAGCGGTTGGTACACCAAAAAGTTTTCTGATATTTTTATCTTCATCCGATAATAAACTAAAAGGAAGCTTGTACTTCGAAACAAACTTTTGATGAGAAGCGATTGAATCACTGCTGACTCCTATTACTTCAGCACCTAAATCGGTAAAATCTTCATATTGGTCTCTAAACGAACAAGCTTGCGTTGTACAACCCGGTGTATCGTCTTTTGGATAAAAATAAATTACTGCCGGTTTTTTATCCAATACTATTGAACTGTCAAAAATATTTCCGTTTGTATCTTTTGCGGTAAACCGAGGAATTTTGTCTCCAACTTTCAGTGCCATTTTAGTTTCCTCTATAGGTTACAAAATTGCGTGGTGTTTCATACAAAACAACTTCCAATTCTAATTCATTTTTTATTTGAGGTCGTAATTTATTCCAAATTACAACGGCAATATTTTCAGCTGTTGGATTCAATTCAAAAAAATCAGGTACATCTACATTTAGATTTTTATGGTCAAAAGCCTCTTCTATATGCTCTTTAATTAAATCGGATAAAATCTTTACGTCCATGACAAAACCTGTTTCCGTGTCAATTTCTCCGGATACACTGACAATTAATTCATAATTATGTCCGTGAAAATTTGGATTATTACACTTACCAAAAACCAAATCGTTTTTTTCCATCGTCCAATCTTTACGATACAATCGATGAGCGGCGTTAAAATGAGCTTTTCTGGAAACAGTAACTTTCATGGCAAATGGTTAAAGGTAATTGGTAAAAGGTTATAGTTTGTGCTCTTCTAAATAATGATAAAACTCGTCAAAAATAATTTTAAACCAAACGGTATAAATGTCCGGGTGAATTTGCATGTCTTCTTTAATGGCTTCAATACTCATCCATTTCCAATCTTCCACTTCATCAGGATTAATTATTGGTTTATTATTGTAATATCCAATCATCACATGATCTAATTCATGCTCTGTCAAACCATTATCAAAAGGAGCTTTATAAATAAAATGAAACAACTCCTTCAATTCGGCAGAAAAACCCATTTCCTCACTCAATCGTCTCGTCCCTGCTTGAATGTTGGTTTCACCTTCCCGTTGATGACTACAACACGTATTGGTCCATAATAAGGGAGAATGGTATTTTTGATGAGCTCGCTGTTGAAGCATGACTTCGTTTTTATCATTTAAAATAAAAACAGAAAAGGCACGGTGCAAAACCGCTTTTTCATGAGCTTCCAATTTATTCATCAAACCAATTGGTTCATCTTTCTCATTGACTAAAATTACTTTCTCTTCTTTCATAGCACTTTTATAGCTCTTCAAAGGTATGAAAAAGTTCGTTTTTATTTCGATTTATATGGTTTTGTGAAAAGTTTAACGGGTGTTGAAGTCTATAAGATTTATAAACTCTCCTTAATCTTCAACGCACATTTTTCGCCATCGATGGCAGCAGAAACAATTCCTCCGGCAAATCCTGCTCCTTCTCCACAAGGATAGAGTCCTTTAATTTGAAGATGTTCTAAGGTTTGAGCATCTCTGGGAATTCGAACCGGTGATGATGTGCGACTTTCCGGTGCATGCAAAATGGCTTCATTGGTTAAATATCCTTTCATTGATTTACCGAATTGTAAAAAACCTTCTCGCATGATTTGGGTTAAAAATCCGGGGAAAACCTGTCCCATTTCAACCGAAGTTGTTCCCGGAACATAAGACGTTTTAGGAATGGAAGAAGATACTTTATTTTGTGTAAAGTCAATCATGCGTTGTGCAGGAACTTTCTGTGTCTGTCCTGCCAAATGCCATGCTTTTTGCTCGATGGATTTTTGAAATTCCATTCCGGCTAAAGGTCCGAATTTGGCAAAGGGTTTAAAATCTTCTAATTTTAATTCCACCACAATACCGGAATTGGCTGTTGCTTGATCTCTTTTTGACGGCGACCAACCATTCGTCACCACTTCACCCGGACTTGTAGCACACGGAGCAATTACGCCTCCCGGACACATACAAAAGGAATACATGCCTCTACCATTAACTTGCTTAACGATTGAATAGGGAGCCGGCGGTAAATAGTCACCTCGAAAATCACAACTGTATTGAATCGAATCAATCAATTCCTGTGGATGTTCTGCACGAACCCCTAAGGCAAAAGGTTTGGCTTCGATAAGAATTTTTTTTCTATCTAGTAATTCAAAAATATCACGAGCGGAATGTCCGGTGGCTAAAATGACTTTGTTGGCCGAAATTGATTCTCCTTTTTGGGTAACAATTCCTTGTATTTCATTGTTTTTGACAATAAAATCCGTCACACGGGTTTCGAACAAAACTTGTCCGCCACATTCGATGATTTTTTCGCGAATATCTTGAATAATTTGTGGTAATTTATTGGTTCCAATGTGTGGATGAGCTTCTATTAAAATATCCGGAGAAGCTCCGAAACCGACTAATAATTGTAGAATTCTATCGACATCACCACGTTTCTTGGACCGCGTGTAGAGTTTTCCATCGGAATAAGTTCCTGCTCCGCCTTCACCAAAACAATAATTGGAATCTTCATCCACAATATGGTCAACATTGATGGCTTTTAAATCTCGGCGACGACCGCGAACATCTTTCCCACGTTCAATAACAATAGGTTTTAAACCTAATTCTATAAGTTGAAGAGCGGCAAAAAGTCCTGCCGGACCTGCTCCAACAATGATAACTTCTTTTTGATTGGCGACATTTGGATAATGGGGTAATTCGATTTTTTGTTCAGAAAAAGGTTCTCCTTGAAAAAAAACGATCAACTTCAAATTGATTTTAATAGCTTTCTGACGAGCATCAATTGAACGTTTTACAATCGAAATATGCTGAACTTCTGATAGTGTAACACGAATCATCTTCGCCACATGATCTTTTAATAAAAAATCATTGGCGGCAACTTCGGGTGCTACTTGAATGAGAAGTTCCTTGGGCATCGTTATCTTTTTGCAAAAGTAATTTTTTTAATTTGTACCGCATAAAAAAAGGTTCAGCAATTGCTAAACCTTTTAGAACAAGATTTTAAAAAAACTAATTTTTAATAAACTTATAATTTAGTTTTTGATTATTTACTTCTATGGAGATAAAATATACTCCGGATTGTAATTGACTCACATCTATATTTTGATAGGAATCAGAATTTTTCAATTCTTTGATTAGGCTACCATTAATCGTAAATATTTTAAAATTATCAATTGAAAAAGTGCTTAAATTATTGATGTTAATCACATTATTTGCCGGATTTGGGTAAATGGATATTGCTCTTTTTAATTGCGATTCATCAGTTAAACTCAATGCTACACTTTCTTCTAAAAAGTCAGCAATACCGTTAGAATTTGTGTCATCATCCATTGGATTATTATTTCCGTTATAATCTTCATCAATAGTTAATATGCCATCTCCGTCATCATCATTATCCAGATAATTGGGAATTCCGTCTAAATCTGTATCAACATTAGTTATATCATCTGAACTTCTTCCGGAATCAAAAACATATTCAAATTCGGTTAAAACCATATCTCCATCATCATCATTATCGAGAAAATCAGGAATCCCATCACCATCAGTATCGTCATTAGCTAAATTTCCATCACCATTTACATCTTCTAAATCGGTAGAAACAGAATCTGAATCATAATCATTTGCACAATCTACAACTGAAATTTCAACTTCTGTTATCGTCCCGCCACCAACGGCATAAAGTGTTTGATTGTATGGATTTATGTTAATATAATTTGTTCCAGGCAAAGCATTTACACCTGTGGCTGCATCCGATAATGTTTCATGAATTGTTACATTCTGCGGTAAATTAGAATCGATAGCTTCTTTGATTAAGTCTAAATTAAATGATTCAAATCCATCTAAATCATTATCACAAACCGTGTAATAATATACTGAACTTACATTTGGTCTTGCAAAACGCCATCCTTCTTCTGATGCTGTCCAAACTCCTGTATTTCTTCCGGGAGGAGTGTAGGAAATACTACCACTTTCATTTATTATACCAATTAAAGCGTTTCCACCATTCCAAGTAGAACAAACCGGTTTGTCAACAATTTGTACATCGATGAAATTAAATGTTTCATATAATATCAATTGAAATGTGCTTTTTAACTGAGTACAGGAAAAATGTGGTTGATTTTCAAACAAGACAACAAATTTTCTATATGGAGCATAACCAACTAACGAGTAAGTTAAAGAACCTGTTTGATTTGAATTATACATATCGTGATAACATGCAAAAATTGAGTTCTTTATGTTAAGTTGAGAAATTTGAGCATTTAAATTCCACTCACTAAAAGTGCTTGCCAAATTTAAATTAAAACTGACATAACCATTTGTACTGATAGTCAATTGATTAAAATTATTTCCGAAATAATTAAAATCAAAACCAATTGGAATTACTCCAGAGTGCAAATCATCGCTTGTAGTAATTGGTGTAGCAGTTGAAGTATAAATCTGATGTGGAATTGCAGAAACGGTATAGTTTGTTTGTGAAAAACCGAAGTTAATAACAAATAAAAAAAGAACGTGAATTTTTGTTAAGTAATTGTTTTTCATATGATTTTTTTTTCAAATGTAAAAAAAAGTTTTAATTTTTCATGTTTTTCTAACTAATGTTTAAAAAGTAATAAAAATAATAGTTGAAAGAATTATTAAAGTAACCCGTTGGGTGAAATTAAGTGATTTGAATTTTGATATTATTAATTGGTCTGTCAAAGATAAATTTATTGATATATTGAACTAAAGTTAGAGAGGTTATTTTTGCTAAAATTCTAGTTTTAAAACCTTCAAAAGATTTGGCATAATTTCGTCTAATCATAAACTGGTCACACAATTGCGAAAACAAAGTTTCTATTCTTTTTCTAGATTTTCTAAAAATGTAAGGCTGTGGCTTATATTGTTTTTGATTTGTTCTCATAGGCGTTTCTAATTTTACATTTACTGATTGAAATAAATCTAATTGAATGCTTTCTGATAAATAACCTCTGTCACCAGTTAACAGAAAATGAACTAAGACTTTCTTGTTTTAATGAAGGTCTTTGTGATGTAATAAGGTATGAAAAAGTAGTTGCAGATTAAATTCCCTG
>JAKLIC010000038.1 GCA_022709825.1 Bacteroidota bacterium
ATTCAGGGAATACAGTAGTTTGTGCAACAAATCCTGCTATTTCAGGGATTGTTAAGTCTGTTCAACCATTATCTGCTTTCAATGGTCAGTCAGCGACGGGAACTTGGACTTTACGCGTTTTAGATTCATTTAATCAAGATGGTGGGGCAATAAATAGTTGGAGTTTGAATTTGTGTAGCACACAGCAGCCTTTGTCGGTACAAGAATATGAACAATTAAATGTGGCGGTTTATCCGAATCCAAGTAATGGGAATTTTAATGTTCAGTACACTTCTATTACTTCAAATCCAATTGCTATCTCAGTTTATGATATGCGAGGGAGAGCAGTTTATACCAAAACTTATGAAAACACAGGTTTAATTAACCAGCCTATTGCGTTAACTGATGTTCAATCCGGAGTTTATTTATTTACTGTTGTTGATGGGAATCAAAAAGGAGTAAAAAGAATAGTAATTCAATAATAACATTTATTTATATTAATATAAAGCCCATCCTTAATACACTGCCCCCAAATAGTGTCTAAACTTTTGGGTTCAGTCTATAATTGAGTGGGCTTTTTAGTTGATGTTGGCTTCAACGGAACGGATAATTTGTGGGATTTTGGAAGTAGAAAAATCTATTTTCAATACTCCCTTTTTTTCAACCTTTTGAATAGTTAATTTACCATTCTCTACTTTAAAATATCCTGTTTGTCCTTTACAAAAACAGTGTCGGCCAAAAATAAGTTTGGTTTGTTGTAATTCTGTATTTTCCAGATTTAAAGCCTTGGTATTGTTGTTGATTTCTAGTAAAATATCTTCCCGGTAATGGCCATCTTGTAAATTGGCTTCTGTAGTTTTGTTGTATTGAAAATGAATCACAGATTTTCCGGCCGTCTCCTTTAACTCATAATACATCCCGCCAAAATTATCATATATCACTACTAATGATTTGTTTTTGTGTAGTTCAATTTGGCACGTTCCATCTTTTGGGCAATCACTGGTTAACGTAAGTTCTTCCTTTGAGGGAAGTTGAGCTTTACAGGAAAGTATAAAAGCAATTAACCCGAATACCACCGCTTTTTTCATTTGGATTATTTTCCGTTAAATTCGTTCATTGTATTATTAAGTCCTGCTAAGGCGAAGGAATATACTATTTCAATTGATTTATCTAATCTCTCCGGCAGTTTTGCTTTTTCATCCTCGTTCCATTCCCCTAAAACATAATCCACTTGTTTGCCTTTTTTAAATTCATCGCTAATGCCAAATCGAAATCTCGCATATTCTGTAGTTGCCAACAAACTTTGAATGCTTTTCAACCCATTATGACCGCCATCACTTCCTTTCGCTTTTATTCGAATCGTGCCAAAACTCAAGTTCAAATCGTCTGTAATGACTAAGATGTTTTCTTTTTCAATATTTTCTTTTTCCATCCAATACTTAACCGCTTTACCACTAAGGTTCATGAATGTATTTGGTTTTAATAGGAGTAACGTTCTGCCTTTAATTCTGATTTCGGCAATATCACCCAGTTTGGCGGTTTGAAAAGTTAAACTTTCTTTTTTAGCCAAATGGTCAAGCACTTTAAATCCGATGTTGTGGCGTGTATTGACATATTCGGCACCACTATTTCCGAGTCCGACAATTAAGAATTTTTTCATATCCGGTTTAGAGACAGTTTTGTTGCTTTGAAATAGTTTTGAAATCCATTTAATCATGAAGCAAAAATACAAATATTATTAATGGTAAAAATTGGATGGAAGGAATTTAAGCATCCTTTGAATCCCGAAAATAAATGCAAAAAAAAAGCATCAGCGTGAACTGATGCTTTTGATATTGAGAAAATAGAATTATTTTTTCTTTTTTGCTCCACCTTTTTCGGCTTTGGCAGCTTCTTGAGCGGCTTTCATTGCTGCACGAGAAATTCTTACCTGAGCAACTACTGTATTGTCAGGGTGCATTAATTTAAAATTATTAGTAACCACTTTCGTTACATATAATTTGTTACCCATTTCTAATTCAGAGATGTTTGCTTCGATAAAATCAGGTAGATTTTTTGGTAAAGCTTTCACTTTTAATCTTCTTTGGTTCAAACGTAAAACTCCACCTGATAATACACCTGGAGAAGTTCCTGTAACTTTCACAGGGATTTCCATTGTGATTTCTTTGTCGTCTTTTAACGCATAGAAGTCAATGTGTAAAATTTTGTCTGATACCGGGTGAAATTGGATGTCTTGTAAAATCACATCTGCTTTTTTTCCGTTATTTAATTCAATTACAACAGTGTGTGCGTTTGGAGTGTACACCAAGTTTTTGAACGCTTTTTCTTCTGCTGCAAAATGTACTGGTTGATCTCCTCCGTAAATAACGCAAGGAACCATTCCAGCATCACGTACGGCCTTCGTTGCCTTTTTGCCTACGCTTTCTCTTTCTGATCCTTTAATCGTAATCGATTTCATTGTAAATAAATATATAGTTAATAAAAATTCTTTGCTCTAGGCAATAAGCTTTAGGCTTGATGCCGGATTTATAAATAATTGAGAAGGCCTATTGCCAACTCTGCTTTTACATTAAAAATTTTCCACTAATGGAATTGTTGTGTTGCACCATGTGCATTACTTCAGCAAAAAGAGGTGCACAACTCACGACTCTTATTTTGTTAGACTGTTTCTTCAACGGAATTGAATCAGTTACTATTAATTCACTCAATTTTGACTTTTCAATTTTTTCGTATGCATCTCCTGATAAAATGGCATGTGTACAAATCGCACGAACACTCAGAGCTCCTTTTTCAATCATTAAATCGGCTGCCTTTGCTAAGGTTCCACCGGTGTCAATCATGTCATCTACTAAAACAACGTTTCTTCCTTTCACTTCTCCGATTAACTCCATTGTATCAATTACATTGGCTATTTTTCGTTGTTTATAACAAATTACCACATCTGATTCTAAAAATTTAGAATAAGCATAGGCTCTTTTGGAACCACCCATGTCAGGTGAAGCAATCGTTAGGTTCTCCAAATTTAAACTTTTTACATAAGGCAAAAAGATGGTCGAGGCGAACAAGTGATCAACCGGTTTCTCAAAGAATCCTTGAATTTGATCCGCATGCAAATCCATGGTCATGATTCTCGTTGCTCCGGCAGTTTCTAATAATTTAGCCACTAATTTTGCTCCAATCGGCACTCTTGGTTTGTCTTTTCTATCTTGTCTTGCCCATCCAAAATAAGGCATAACGGGAGTGATATGTCTGGCTGATGCTCTTTTTGCCGCATCAATCATTAATAACAATTCCATTAAGTTATCCGCACTTGGAAAGGTTGAACAAACGATAAAAACGCGTAATCCACGAATCGATTCTTCAAACGAAGGTTGAAATTCACCATCACTATATTGTGAGAACGTAACTTTTCCTAGCGGGACACCATAATGCGTGGCAATTTGTTCCGCTAAGTATACACTTTTTGAACAAGCAAATATTTTTGCTTCCGGTTCTAAATGTGACATTTTAAATAGTTGTTATGTAGTTAGTTAGTTGTGTGTCGCCGAAACGAGGTGCAAATTTAGAAATAAAAATCAACTTGGGAAGGATATTTTCGACTATTTTTTTGAAAAAGTAAAGAAAACTGATTACATTTGCACCCACAAATAAGCATCCTTATGCCCGGATGGCATTGTCTTTAATTAATTTTTTATAAAAATTAGTCAAAAACTTAAAAATCTAAATTGCCCGGATGGCGGAATTGGTAGACGCGCACGACTCAAACTCGTGTACTTAGGTGTGTGGGTTCGATTCCCACTCCGGGTACTTTAAAAATCCCTAACATATTGAAATTCAACTTGTTAGGGATTTTTCTTTTTTCTTTTTGCCGATATTTTGCCGAAAAACAGAACACTTTTTTCTTTTTAATTCGACAGGTTTAAAGAAATTTTAATATCTCTTAACAGTATCGTTTATCCCAATCTTTAAAACCTATTTCATTACCTTTTCTGTATTCAATTAACTGATTATATCTGGATATGCAAATATTTTCCACTCAAATGAAAATATTTAACCGAAAAGTTGTACTTTGGTGCAACTTTTGTATATTTGTAGCATGAAACAAAGAACAGTCATTTTTTATAAAGATTACTTTGAAGAATTCTTTGAAAAGCAACGAGATAAAGTAAAAAATAAAATTATCTGGACATTTCAATTAATTGAAGAATTAGAAAGAATTCCCGAAACGTATCTTAAACATATTGAAAATACAGATGGATTATTTGAAATCCGAGTCCAACAAGGTAGCGACATCTTTAGAATCTTTTGTTTTTTTGATGAAGGACAATTGGTAGTTTTAGCAAATGGATTCCAAAAGAAAACGCAGAAGACACCAAAGAATGAAATTGAAAGAGCAATCAAAATAAAAAACGAATATGAAAACGAAAAATAATAATATCAAAACATTAGACCATTTCAAAGACAAACATTATGGTAAGGTGGGAACAGCTAAACGTGATGAATTGGAAACTGGTTATGATAACTTTAGAATTGGTGCAATGATTCACGATGCCAGACTTCAAAAAGGTTTGACACAGGAAGAACTAGCAGAAAAAGTCGGAACTACTAAATCTTATATTTCTAAAATTGAGAATAATGTAAAAGAAGCAAGATTCTCAACTCTTCAAAAGATAGTGGAACTTGGTTTAGGTGGACATTTGGAATTGTCAATTAAGATATAGGTAAAACCAAAATAATAAAAATTAAGGCTCTCAATTTGAGGGTTTTTTTGTGCCTATCTAAATTGAAAACTTAATATTCAATTATTTTAACATTTACAGATTTTTATCTACTTTCGTATCCAAGAAGATAATGTTGAATGGACGTTCTCGGTATGATGGTATTTCGCAATGGCGTATAAGTATAAATACAATGGGAAGGAGTGGCAATACGAGTTGGGACTCAACATGTATGACATGGACATGCGAGATTATGATCCTGCCATTGGTCGTTGGGTTTCTCAAGATCCAGTTGTTCATTTTGATTATTCACCTTATAGTGCCTTTGACAATAATCCTGTGTTTTGGTCTGACCCTAGTGGAGCGGATTCTATGCAACTACAAGATTTTAATGGAATCTGGCACACTATAAATTCAAATCAATATACTAATATTTATAGTGCTTCCGATAATGATTCTAATGATAATGATGATTGGGTCTATAATACAAGTTCACAAACATATCAATGGAATGAAAATGCAACTAGTAAGGGCACTACTCCAAAAGGTTTTGAATACGTAGGGAAAACCAAATCTGATATAGACAGACACTACAAGAAAAAACATAATTTTAAAAGTTTTTTCCGTATTAGACCAAATATAGATTTTGAGTCAAAATACTCATATGATATAAAATCAATAGCTATGCAGGTTATAAATGCTTATAAAAACAGAAAGTATATTCCTCTTACCCCACAACAAATTGCCGATAACATAAACAGAGCACCAGATGACAGAGTTGAACCAAGAATGTCTAGTTTTTCGATTAATATAAATCAAACTTATCCAACATTTAATAGGGATATAACGCTTAATTTAAATGGAACTTTAGTAACTGGTTCATTAGGTTATTCACATACTGTAGAAAGTGTAAATTTTATTTCAAGTATAACGGAAGGTAAATATGTGCCACAAAGTATAATGTCTGGTCATAATAACTATTCTTTATTATTTGGTAATAGCCAAAAAAATAATGTTTTTATAATACAATTTAACAGTTCAGAATATCAAAAAATTATTAACTATCTACAACAATGAAAAAGACAGCAATAATTATTTCAATATTAATTACTTTATTAGTTATCGATTATTTTTTTTATTTAAAAAAAGTCGATAATTATATTTCAGAATCAAATAAATTGTTGGAATATTATCAATCATTTATGATTAATAAAAATAATTTTAAACCACCAAAAAATATAAACGATATTACAGAATTAGAAAATTGGATTTCTAAAACAAGTGGGAAATCAGAATTAATTTACTCTAATGAGTATAATATTTGCTATGATTCAAACACAAGCATTTCATATATTTATGTGAATAATTCTTTATGTAAAAATTCATTGTTAAATCATAATTCTGTTTTACAAAATAAATTTGGTCAAGTTGAAATAAAAAAACCAACATTTCATTTGTACTTTACAGAGTATTTACTTAAAAGAAACATTTCGGTTTTATTGTTAAAGATTTACCCTTTGAAGGAGAGTAATGTTCCATAATTAGTGATGAACCAAAACCCACAATTTAACCATATGTAAATCAATCCTTAAAAAATTAAAACCCAAAGGGCAAGCTTAATAGTTTGCCTTTTATATTTTAGAAAATAGCTTAAAGCGAATGTAATGAAGAAAAATGACACCACGTGTTTCAAAGTTAATGATACGGGAATTTGTCCAAATTGTAAATTGAAAGTAACAACCTCACTTTACACAATAACTTGAAACGACTAAACCGCAAAATCATTTGTTATTCTAAGAATTATTCTGTTTTGCTGTGTGTTTTGATAATTTATTTTTTGGGATAATTATTCATTTTCTTAATTGTTGCAAAATAATTAGTGACGATGAAACAGATTAAAATATAGTCCTATCCAATCATTCACACCCAAAACTTTATTTATCAACAACCCAAAATCCCCTCTTAATTTTAAATAAATTTGTAAACTCTTCATCACAAATTTATGTACGCATTAGTCGACTGCAACAACTTTTACGCAAGTTGTGAGAGGGTTTTTAACCCTAAACTTAACGGGAAACCAATTGTTGTTTTGTCGAACAATGATGGTTGTGTTATTGCAAGAAGTAATGAAGCAAAGGCATTTGGTATTCCGATGGGTGCTCCTGCATTTGAATATAAAAAGCAATTTGAAGAAAACAATATTCATGTTTTTTCATCCAATTATGAATTATATGGTGATTTGTCGAATCGAGTGATGAAAATTTTATCTACTTATTCACCGGTAAGTGAGGTGTATTCTATTGATGAATGTTTCTTAAAATTTGATGGATTTGATACTTATTTTGATTTGCAAAATTTAGGTACAGACATGATAATAAAAATGCAAAAATGGGTGGGAATACCAATTTCAGTAGGTTTTGCCAGGTCAAAGGCACTTGCAAAAGTTGCAAACAAAATTGCAAAGAAATTTCCGGAAAGAACTAATGGAGTGTATATGATTGATACCGATGAAAAAAGAATAAAAGCTCTCAAGTGGACAAAAATTGAAGATGTTTGGGGTGTGGGTAGACAACATACAAAACGACTGAAAGCTATTAATGTGCATAATGCTTATCAGTTTACACAATTGCCGGATGATTGGATCAAACACAACATGACTATTCAGGGGTTAAGACTTAAAAAGGATTTATTGGGAATTGAATCGATTCAAATGGAGGAGGTGCAGGATAAAAAGAATATTGCATGCACCCGTAGTTTTGAGAAAATGTATAATGACTTAGATAATTTAAGTGAGCGAGTGAGTACTTTTTCTTCCAATCTAGGGGAGAAACTTAGAAAACAGCATTCGCACTGCAATTTAATTAGTGTATTTCTTTTATCTAACTATTTCAGAAAAGATTTAGAACAACATAGAGCGTTTTTAACGATTAAAACCGACTTTCCGACAAATTCTACTTTAGAACTCAATAGAATTGCTCAAAAGGCTTTAAAGATGATTTACAAAGAAGGTGTTTATTATAAAAAAGCGGGTGTAATAGTTTCAGGAATAACTCCTGCAAATAATGTGCAATTGAAATTTTTTGGTGGAGAAAACCCCAAACATATTGCTTTAATGAATGCAATAGATAAAACAAATAAAAAAGTAGGAGGAAAAATCAAATTTGGGCAAAATGATTTGGGTAGAAAATGGAAGATGAAGCAAGAAAAATTATCGCCTTGTTATACTACCCGATTTTCTGATATATTTACAATAAAACTCTAGATTTATGTGTTTTTTCATGGCTCAAAGTGAACCTCTTAAAAAGGTTGAGAAACGATTTATAGCTAAGATGAAATATTTTCATAACCATAAAAAATGAATGCCAATTATTCTTAAAAAAAGAGATGAATTGGCATGGTTAGACAATTCAAATAAGATTTATAATTTTTCATTTCCTTATACTGGAGAGATGTTTAGCCTTAAGATATATGTTTTGTATGGAACATATTATTTAAATTTGTAAAGAAATAAACCCAGAAATTGTATAGGTTTTTGCATTTATAAATTCTAAAACTAAATAATTTAATTAACTATCAAACACTACATCTTCTCCAACCATTTTAGAAACATTTAGTGTCGGAAGTATAAAATCATTAAAAACTGTTCCTTCTGTTTTAGTGTGAAGAATTCCCCTAGAAGTTCCAACAGTAATCATAGCCATGTGAGCAACAAAATCTTTTGGAAAAACAATTTGTTTGTTTTTCTTAAAACTGTCCCAAGTTGTGTCTTCTATTTTAAAAAAACAGCTTATTTGAACTGTCATAAATGGCTTGCCTTTAATCTCAAAAGTATATTTTGGAGTAACTAAAAAGACTTTATCTTCTGAGTTTAAACCAAAAGACAAATTTGTGTTTAGATTTACGACTTCAGTTTTATTAAAGTTTTCTTCTAAAATTGCAAACTGTTCAGTTTTAATTTTAAGAAGATTAAAATTTATTATTGTATTATCAGCCATTATATCGCTTTTTGATATTTTATTGGTTGTTTTAAAACATTATAAACCACACTCATGTTTGCTCCTTCTTTCTTAACGAAGTCGTTTGAGAAAGGCTTATTTGGAACTATTTCCTCAGTATTTATTTTTTGAGTTGCTTTGATTTGAGTTACATTTGCTTTTATGTTATTAGTTGATTTAAAGCCAATAATATCCATTAAAGTAATACCTAAAGCATCTTCAAGTTTTGCAACTGTTTCAAAGGTTAGATTTTGTTTGCCTTTTACAATTTTATTTATTTGTTGAGCTGAAACTTTCATTTTTTCGGCTAAATCTTTTTGTGACATTCCTTTTTCTCTCAGTGCTTCAAGTACATTAACAGCTACTTTTGAAGAATTATCAAGCCATTTCTTATTGGCTTTATAATGTAAAAATTTATCTAGCCAACCTGAGTTTTCATTTGAAACCAGAATTTTAAAATTCTCTAAATTTTTAGTTTTCATTTTAGTCAGAGGATCAATTCATAGAAAGAATCTGCATCATAAACACCGTTATCAAGCAAATAATTTCTACATTTTTCAATTGTTTGTTTTTCTTTTTTTGTGAGTTCACTTTGCTCCATCTTGTGAACAAGCTTAATTGCACCGCCTGTTATTACATAATGGTTAGGTTCAATTTTTATGGCATAAAGTCTAAGCCAATCCTGTTTTGATTTTTGTTTTGATAAGATTGTTTCATGGTATTCTTCGTCATTAAAATTTGTAAACAATTCATCAAGGTTTTTTGTTTCGTCAATGATGTATTCATAAAGCTTTTTTTGAATAAGACGTGTTTGTTTGATCGTTTTTAATACCGCTTCTTTTACAGTTTTTACTTTGAAATAAGATAGGTACATTTTATTTTTTTCAAAATAGGCGTATAAGTACTTTTCATCTGTCCACAAATCCAAATTTCTCTCTAATTCATCTTTAGATTGAAATTTAAAAGCGGTTAATCGTGGTACAAATGTATTGATTATTTTCATTAAATCAACTTATAGGTTTATTTTTTAGCAAAATTATATGATTTTTGAGTTAAGTCAAATTTTAGTTATCAACAAAAACAAAAGCAAATTTCAGTAAACATATTTATCAAATGATTTTGATGAACTTTATTTCGAATAAAGGACAGTTAAATTTACAGTTGTCTTACATACTCAAATATATCATCATTAGATTGAATCTCCCTTTTATCCCACCTTCTAATTCTGGTCAACTTATCAAGGTTTATGTTTCCATAAATGGTAGTGGCCAGTTTAATTTTTCTTTTTCGGGTGCTGTCAATAAATTGATAGCGGTTTATTTCTTTAAAAATATTATCAATTTTATGAAAGGCTGCATAAAAAGCAATGACTGGGAAATAAAGTATGGAAAGAATAACCGGCAACAAAAATGTTTTTAATGAATTGTCAGACAAGAAATCTTTGTAATGTAATGTTAACCTATAAACACAATAGAAAAAAAGTGCAAATCCTGAAATAGATAGAATAGATTTTAAAAAGTTATTTACTCTTGAATAGTCACCTTTTTTCTGCATATGATATTCTGTGAAGAATTGAAGTATCGCAATAAAGGATAGAACCGGGATTAAAATTATTTCCCAAACCAAGCTGAAAGTAAAATAATTAAGAAAAAAATCAACAAAAATTGTGATCGAAAATATTTTCCAAAATTGTCTAAATAAATCTTTATTAGTGTGGATTTTGTTAGTAATAAAAAACGAGTAAAAACCAAAAGCTACACACCAAATAATAAAATCCTTCAATAGATTTTCCTCCCATAAAATTGTTTGTTTTAATAAATATAATACAAGAGTAAAATAGCCTATAATTACTAAATAATGAGGGATTAATTGCTTTGCAAAAAATGCTTTTACAACTAAACCAAAACTTTTATAACTTTTACTAAGAATTATTAAACCAACAAATATGATAATGAACCAAATTGCAATTGAAATTTCTCGGGTTGAAAAGGAGTTTAAAAAATCTCTCATTTCTATAAAAGTTTAGAAAAAAATAGGGTGAAGACTCTACCTTCACCCCTAAAAACTCTAAAAGTTTTATTGGGGCTTGTGTGTGAAAGTTACCAAATTGAACTTCAAATTATGGCTTTTAAGAGTGTATTCAAGAAATTGAATACGTTGCCCCAAATATTTTAATAAACACTATGACCTCGTTTAGTGTTTAATTCTTTTCCTAAATCATTCTCTTTCCAACTGTAA
>JAKLIC010000039.1 GCA_022709825.1 Bacteroidota bacterium
AGAGAAAGTTTATTCCTTTTCTAACTCATAGGGGTAATCACCAAACAGTGCCGCAAGTTTTGTGGCTTTGTATGTTTTTAGTGTGTATTTATTGGATAGAGCAATAATCACTACTGTATCATTCTTCATGGTTGTATAGGAAGAAGTGTTGCCGTGCCACCATCCGTTGTGGTAATGTAAAGTTTGCCCGGTTTCCCATTCGTTCATGCGAATGCCTAAACCGTAGTTACGAATGCCACGTTTTTCATAACTGTAGCCTTTTAGGGCTTCTGCCATTAAATCTTTTCTTAAAAAGGTGTTGGAATAAGTAGCTAAATCAAATTTCACTAAATCTCTCGGGGTTGAATAAATGTTTTTGTCACCATAAATTGCATCGTATTGATCCCAACCGTGAACGACATAATTTCCTTTGTAGGATTGACTTACATCATTTTTTTGAGTATTGAAATCAATTACAAACGAATTGTTCATTTTTAAAGGTTCAAAGATTTTCTCCTGCATAACTAACGGATAGGATTTTCCGGTTACCGCTTCAATAACTAAAGCTAAAATGGCATAGTTTGTATTGCAATAATCAAAATGGGTATCATTCTTTGTATTTAAGGCCAGTTTATTTTTGCTTAATATATCAAGTACATCTTGATTGGAAAGCATTGTTCTTCGACTCCAACCTTTAATGAGTACTTCAAAGCGAGAATAATGCGGTAAACCACTTCTGTGATTCAACAACGTTTTGATTGTTGTGTTTTGATATGGAAAGCTAGGTAAATAGGTTTTTACCTTTTCGTTTAAATCGATTTTATTTTCTTGAACCAGTTTTAAAACCAGCGTTGCTGTTAAAACTTTGCTGACAGAGGCTAAATGAAGAGGAGTTGATTCTTCGTTGACAGTTTTTTTAGCATAATTAGCGTAGCCTTTATACTCTTCATAAATAACTACTCCATTTTTAGCCACTATGAATCCTCCACTAAAGTCGGTTGTGCCAATATATTTTTTATAATAGGAGGAAACTTCATTTTCTTTTTCATTTCTAAATTCTTTAGAAACGGGCTTCAAATTTAATTCTAAAGGAATGGTAATTTGAGAAGAATCTGTTACTGTGGTTTCTTCCGGGATGTAATGAGCTAAGAGTGGTGCTTCCACTTTTTTCTGACAGGAAAAAGCGAAAAATAAATAAAGAATTGCTAAAGCAATCGATTTTTTAGTCATGCGTATGTGGTAATCTGCTTGTTGGTTAAACAAAACTAACCTTTTTAAATTAAAGTCTTCTTAAATTAAGTCAATTTTAGGATTAATTTTCAACAAGTAATTAACAAATACATCTTGGTCTTTTGGAGATAAATAAATGTCATCAAATTTATTGTAATATATATAAAGGCCATTATAATCTAATGAAGGTTTTAAAAAGCATTCATTGTATAACCCTTTTTGATGTTTAATTTTCCGGATAGATTGGATGTCAATTTTACCACGAATGGGTCCGGAACAATAATATAAATCATTCTCTTTAATGCTGTATTTAGTGTCTAATAATATCCAAAAAAAGGTTGAACCAATGAGTATGAAAATAATTGAACCAATCATGATTCCGGTATTTGGTGTTTCAAATAATAACCCCATTAAAGCTACGGAAATCATAATGGTTGGTATAATTGTCAGTATCAATCCACTGGACAAATGAATGGAAGACTTGAAAACCATACTTGTTTTTTTATAAACCTAATGCTTTTTTGGTAGTTGGTGTCAATGCATCTTGATGAACTAATACAGAAATGGCTTTAAGTTTTAAATAAGGCACACTCATGTAAACAAAACCATCATGTCCGGAAGTTGTTCCCCAAGAGTTTTTTACTTTATAATAAACGTTTCCTTTTTGATCTTTCACTTTTCCTACAATGTGCATCAAATGGTCATCTTGAGTCGTTAGGTTTTCAAATTCCTGTTGACGATATTCAGCGGTGATTTCTTTTTCAGGTTTAATTTCTGTTAAAATGGTTTTACTGTCAACTTCATCTGCGGGAATAACAGCGACGCCAAATCTTCCGGAGAAAGTAGCCTCACTCACATCACAGTCTAACGCTAAAGTATATCCTTTATCTAAAGCATAGTCGATGTTTTGAACGAATTCATCTAACGGTAGGTTATAAAAACTGCCGTTTGAAAAGTTATCAGGAATAGGAAGAATAAAAGATTTATAAAATGGCTCCTTTGTGAAAGAGGTTATTGAGACGTATGATTTTGGGTTAATTTTAGTGAAAGATAAAAAGGTCATTGGTGTATATGATTTTCCTTCAAAGGTAAATTCCGAAGGATTTTTACCAAGATAAACATCTAACACAGCTTGAAAAGCTTCTCTCCATTGCGGTGAAAGTTTTTTACCCGGATTTTCAACAAATACTTTTAACATGCCTTCTAATAAAGCTTGTAATTCGGTGTGGTTATGTTTGATATTCGAACCGTTTAAACCGGTGTAAACAGAATTTGGTACGAGCCCGTATTGACTGACACTATTGATAACATCATGAGCTAAACCGCCTTCGCTGAACTGTGCTTTGCCTTGTCTTAATACATAATTTTCGGCTTTCTTAGGGTAGGTATTACGAACGTTGTACATTTCAGACAAGTCGATTTTTTTACCGGTTAACCGAATAGCTTCGGCTTCTAGAAAGGAAGTTGTGGAAAAAGACCAGCAGGTTCCTGTAATATCCTGAGAAATAACAGGCGTTGCTTCGATATCTTTGATGGTTTGAAATTCATAAGTTTGAGAAAAACTTATACTGGTAAAGCATAAAAATAAAAGGCAAATTGAATTTTTCATTTTTTTTAGATAGTAAGAAGAGTAAAAGAATTGACTAAGTTATCAAGAATTAGTTTCCCACCGTTTTCAGTTTCACTAAAAACAAGAATGGAATAGAGTTTGTTTAAATGTGCGATTGTATAAACCTGAGCAAAATAGCGGCCAACACCATCAATAGAACGTAAAGCAAGCAAAGATTTATATTCTACAAAAACTTCGGAAATCAAATTTACTTTTAATCCCATTTGTCCGGCAAAATTGTTAACGCTACCGTTTTTTGAGTTTTTCAAAACTTTTTTGTTTACCTCTTTATTGGTGGAAACATCTAATTCTTTGGGGTAAGTGGCATCTACAAATAAAATCATTGCACCTTCATGCATTGCTTGATACATTTTTAAATGAGTATCACCGGCTTCGGTAACAATTTCCTGTTCATCAATTGTTGGTTGTATTGGGAAAGTTAATTCAAATTCTTCTGTTTTTACAACTTGTGCATTGACATAAAATCCTAAAAGTAAAATACTTACTAAGGAAAGGTATTTTTTCATGATTATTTTTATAGATTTCAAAAGTTAAAAATAGTATTTTTACACGTAAATCGTATTGTTATGGCAGAAATAAATTGGGAAACAGCAAAAGAGTTTGAAGATATCACGTATAAAAAGTGCAATGGCGTAGCCCGAATTGCCTTTAATCGCCCGGATGTTCGGAATGCTTTCCGTCCGAAAACCACTTCAGAATTATACCAAGCTTTTTATGATGCTCAGGAAGATACCTCGATAGGTGTTGTTTTGTTGTCAGCAGAAGGACCTTCGTCTAAAGATGGTGTCTATTCTTTTTGTAGTGGAGGCGATCAACGGGCAAGAGGTCATCAAGGTTATGTTGGAGAAGACGGCATGCATCGTTTAAATATTTTAGAGGTTCAACGCTTAATTCGTTTTATGCCAAAGGCGGTGATTGCTGTAGTTCCCGGATGGGCTGTAGGTGGCGGTCATAGTTTGCATGTTGTTTGTGACTTAACGTTGGCCAGCAAAGAACACGCTATTTTTAAACAGACAGATGCCGATGTGACTAGTTTTGATGGAGGGTATGGTTCTGCCTATTTAGCCAAAATGGTTGGACAGAAAAAAGCCAGGGAAATTTTCTTTTTAGGGCGTAATTATTCAGCTCAGGAAGCTTTTGAGATGGGAATGGTTAATGCCGTTGTTCCTCATGATGAATTGGAAAATACGGCTTATGAATGGGCTCAGGAAATTTTAGCAAAATCACCAACGTCAATTAAAATGCTCAAATTTGCTATGAATTTAACCGATGATGGAATGGTAGGTCAACAAGTTTTTGCAGGCGAAGCAACTCGATTGGCCTATATGACTGAGGAAGCGAAAGAAGGAAGAAATGCATTTTTGGAAAAAAGAAAACCTAATTTTGAAAAGAAATGGCTTCCGTAATTTTTAAACTAAATAGATTTAATTAAAAACACCTACTTTGGAAGAATTTAGCAATCATTCTGTTTCTTTTGACTCCTTACCAAAATTTGAGTCGGTAACCTTAACGCCTTTGAATAAAGATTACTTGAATGTGGTTTATATTGGTAATTCTATATTCTCTATACTCATCGCAATTGGGTTACTTATATTTTTATATTTCAATGAAAGTATTCGAACTTATATTATTCCGATGATAATTATTTTAGTTTGTTGCATCGGATTAGTTTTTTGGGTTTCAACCGTGGGATTCAAAAAAAAAGGATTCGCCTTGCGGGAAAAAGATATTATCTTTAGAAAAGGCATACTGGCAACAACCACTACAATTATTCCATTTAACCGAATCCAACATGTAGCTTTACATGAAGGGGTATTGTCCAGAATGTATCAGTTGAGTGAGTTACAAATTTATACAGCCGGAGGAAGCAGTAGTGATATGCATATTTCGGGTTTACAAAAAGAAGAAGCAGAAAGAATAAAATCTTTTTTACTGACTAAAATTGTAACTCCAATTGATATCTTTTCAAACACCGAAATTGAGTTGGAAAAACCTAATGAAATAGCAGTAACTGACGAAGAAGCGAGTGAAAAATCTGAATCGTAAAACTGAAACAATGACATTCGATTTTAGCAAACCACAGCACCAATCGGTTAAAGGAATAGCCATCATGTTTGTAGACACTTTGCAAAACATTATACGTGGATTGTGGGTTCCATTGTTGTTGATACTTTACAAATTTGATTGGAGCAAAATGGTGTTTTTCGGTATCGGTGTCTTTGTACTTCTATTGGTTATAGGAATTATTGCTTATTTACAATATAAAAATTTCACTTTTTTTTTAGATGAGGAAAAGGAAGAATTTGTGATTCAAAAAGGAGTGATTACTAAAAATAAAATAACCATTCAATTAGATAAAATCCAACAAGTAAATATTAATCAATCAGTTATACAAAAATTAGTTGGCGTTTACAGTGTTGATATTGATACCGCAGGAAGCAATAAAAAGGAAGCCAGTATTCGAGCAGTGGATAATGAAATTGCCTTGCATTTAAAAAATAGGTTATTATCTTTTGATAAAACAACGGAAAGAGAAACAACTGAATATGTTAGTGAAGAAGCTCAAAAACCATTTTTAAAAATTAGTTTTTTTACATTAGTTAAAGTGGGAATAACTTCAAACTATGGGAGAAGTATTGCTTTAATCTTAGGGTTTATTGGTTCCTTGTATGGTGGGTTTTCTGATGTTGCTGATTCATTGGAAGTTGATGAACAACAAGTGACTGGTTTAGTTGAACAAGGATTTAATTATTTTTCACTTTCCTTTTTTTTGTTATTGGGTTTGACATTAGTGTTAGTCATCAATTTGGTGAGGACTATTATTAAAAATTTTGATTATCAAATGGTGCTTCAAAAGAAAGCCTTGGCAATAACATACGGATTATTTGCTAAGAAGAACACGCTGCTCAAGCCGGAGAAAGTGCAGGTAACGACATATAGTCAGAATTTTTTTCAACGAAAGTTGAATTTATTTGATATGAAAATGAAACAAGCTTCCTCAACTGATGAAACAGAAAATGACTCGAAAAAATCGGATATTGAGGTTCCAGGTTGCAATAATAATGAACGGGAGGCAATTTTGAAAATGATTTTGAAAGACCTGCCCCAAAACGAAGAAGTATTAAATCCGAATTTTAGGTATTTAATTATGACTGTTTTGTTTGGAATAATTATACCGAGTGCCATTTTTATAAGTTTGGGTGTATCAGTTTTTGAAATTCTACAGCCTTATTTTCCATTTGTTTTGGTTTATGTTTTGTTTATGGCTATTGTATTGTTTTTTAAATTTAAAAATTACCGGTTAAAGCTTTCCCGTAAATTTATTGTTATAAAAAGCAATGCTTGGGACGTTGAACATCAATTATTACAGCCTTTCAAAATACAAGGAATAACTACAAAACAATATTTTTGGCATAAAAATGCAGATGTAGTTCATATAACTTTTCATACGGCAGCAGGCGATGTAGGATTTAAATTTGCTAATTTTTCTTTGTTAAAACCTTGGATTAATTATTGGCTTTATGAAGTAGAACGCACCGAGCGAAGTTGGATGTAAATACACAATAATTCTATTACCTTTGTACTTTAAATAAAACGATAATGAAACATTGGATTGAAGCAGCTAGATTAAGAACATTACCGTTATCGGTATCCGGAATTTTAGTGGGAAGTTTCTATGCTTTGGCAAAACCAACGGAACAGGAGTTGACTCCCACAAATGTTTTTAGCTGGAAAATATTCGGATTATTGCTTTTGACAACAATTGGGTTGCAAGTATTATCCAATTTTGCAAACGATTATGGTGATGGTGTAAAAGGAACCGATAATGAAGACAGAATTGGTCCAAAACGAGCCATACAAAGCGGAGCTATTTCACCTAAAGCAATGAAAAGTGCCATAATAATCACAGCTTTAATAACTTTTTTGTTGGCAGTTTTATTGATTTATACTGCTTTTCATTTCAAATATTTTTATTATTCTTTATTTTTCCTAGCTTTAGGAATAATTGCAATTGCCTCCGCGATTCAATATACAGTTGGAACCGGAGCTTATGGATATAAAGGCTATGGTGACGTTTTTGTTTTTGTGTTTTTTGGACTGGTGAGTACCTACGGTTCTTATTTTATGTTTTCTAAGGAGTTTGATTGGACACTTTTATTGGCGGCCACAGCAATTGGTTTTTTAAGCGTGGGGGTGCTAAACTTGAACAATATGCGGGATGAGGAATCTGACCGAAAAGCAGGAAAAAATACCATAGTGGTAAAAATTGGAGGTGCAAAAGCGAAACAATACCATTATTTTCTGCTCATTACCGCAATGATTTTGTTATTAATCTTCGGATTTCTTCAAAATTTTGCTATTGATCAATATTTATATGTAATTGTTTTTTTACCGATAATCAGTCATATACTTCGCGTTAAACGAAACGTGAACCCAGCAGAATTAGACCCTGAACTTAAAAGATTAGCCATTAGTACTTTTATGGTTTCCATGCTTTTGTCGTTATGTTTGATATATTTTTTATCTGATATTATTGTAAACAACTAAATTAGTTAGTGATGAAAATTACATTTTATGGTCATGCTTCTCTAGGAATTGAAGTTAGTGGAAAGCATATCTTAGTAGATCCATTTATTACAGGCAACCCTAAAGCTGCTCATGTTGATATAAATTTGCTGCAAGCCGACTATATTTTACTCACACATGCTCATCAAGATCATATTTTGGATGTAGAAGCTATTACTAAAAGAACTGATGCTTTAATTGTTTCTAACTGGGAAATTGCTACCTATTTTAGCAACAAAGGCTTTAAAAGCCATCCTATGAATCATGGCGGAAGTTGGAAGTTTGATTTTGGTTCTGTAAAATTTGTTCATGCTGTTCATTCGAGTTCTTTTCCTGATGGAAGTTATGGCGGAAATCCGGGTGGTTTTGTAATTGAGGGAGAACATAAGAATATTTATATTTCCGGAGATACAGCGTTGACTATGGATATGAAACTCATTCCGATGCGAACAAAATTAGATTTAGCTATTTTGCCGATTGGAAATAATTTCACGATGGATGTAGAAGATGCTATTATTGCCGCTGATTTTGTAGAATGTGATAAAATCTTGGGGGTACATTTTGATACATTTGGATTTATAGAAATCAACCATGAAGAAGCGATTAAAAAATTCTTTAATAAGGGCAAAGATTTAATGCTTTTAGAAATTGGCCATTTTATTGAATTGTAACCCTTGAAGGCAACTTATCAAAAATATATTTTAAACTTCAAAAAACCCTCCGGAACTTCCAGAGGAATACTTACTCAAAAAGAAACCTGGTTTATCATTTTAGATGATAATGATAAAAAGGGAATAGGTGAGTGCGGTATTTTAAGAACATTGAGCATTGACGATCGTCCGGATTATGAAGAAAAGTTAAAATGGACCTGTCAAAATATTCATTTAGGAGTTGATATACTTTGGGAAAAATTGATTGAATTTCCGTCTATTCAATTCGGAGTGGAAATGGCTTTTCAATCGTTGCAAAGTGAAAATCCATTTGTCTTATTTCCTTCTGCTTTTACTGAATCATCTCAAACTATTTCAATTAACGGACTAGTATGGATGGGTGAAGAATTGTTTATGAAACAACAAATTGAAGAAAAAATCGAGCAAGGTTTTACTTGCATCAAACTTAAAATAGGAGCGATAGATTTTGAAAAAGAGTTGAGTTTATTGCGATTTATTCGTCAACATTTTGATGAAAAAACGATTGAAATTCGTGTAGATGCCAATGGGGCTTTCGATTCAAACGAAGCTTTAGATAAATTAAATCAATTAGCTGATTATAAATTACATAGTATTGAGCAACCTATTGCCAAAAACAATACTGACAGGATGGCAGAGCTGTGTAGAAGCACACCTTTTCCTATTGCTTTAGATGAGGAATTGATAGGGGTTTTTAGAATGGAAGAAAAGGTTAGGTTACTACAAAAAATTAGACCTCAATTTATCATTTTAAAGCCTAGTTTAGTTGGTGGGTTTCGAGGAACAAAAGAATGGATTGATACAGCGGAGCAACTTCAAATTAAGTGGTGGATTACTTCTGCTTTAGAAAGTAATATTGGATTGAATGCTATTGCACAATGGACTTTTTTACAAAATAATCCAATGCCTCAAGGTTTAGGAACAGGCGGATTATATACCAATAATTTTGATTGTCCGTTGGAAGTTCAAAAAGGAATGCTGCTTTATAACAATCAATTAGCATGGAATACAGCTTTTATTGATTTTTGAGAGTCATTTATAATTTGAATATTTTGCTATTAATATGATTAATTAAACCCAAATGTTTGAGCTTGAAAATTATTTAATCTTATTGTGTTTGGGTGCTTTTATTGCCGGTTTTGTTGATGCTGTTGTTGGTGGTGGCGGTTTAATACAAACGCCATTGGGCTTTATTTTGTTGCCAAACTTACACGTAGCAACCGTAATTGGAACTTTGAAAATTCCTTCTTTTACGGGAACTTTTTTAGCTTCGACACTGTATCTTAAAAAAGTGGTCATTCAATGGAAATCGTTATTACTTATGATGGTTTTAGCAATACCTTCGGCTTATGCGGGTTCCTCCTTATTGAATCATATAAGCAATGAATTTATGAAACCATTTTTATTAGTGGTTTTAACCTTATTAGCGATATATTCTTTTGTTAAAAAGGATTTTGGACTTAAATCGGATAAATCTCATTCACCAACACAACAACTGCTGTATAGTATCATAATAAGCATAACTATTGGGTTTTATGATGGATTTATTGGTCCCGGAACTGGTATTTTCTTTGTGATGGCCTTTGTGAGTTTGTTAGGTTATGATTTCTTGCAGGCTTCAGCAAATGCAAAAATGGTTAATCTGGCTACAAATGTTGGAGCGATTTCACTCTTTTTTATCAAAGGGAAAATTATTTGGCATATTGCCTTGCCAATGGCTATTTGTAACGGATTAGGCGGTTTTTTAGGAGCTAAAATGGCAATCAAAAGAGGAAATAATTTTGTTCGTATATTTTTCCAAATTCTGATGGTATTGATGTTGCTTCGTTTTGCTTGGGATGTTTTAACTTAAATCCGCTCGTTTCATATAATTTTTTAAAGACGTTTTAGCCTGACTTCTGATTTTGTTTTGCATAAAAGGTGTCCAACCAAATAAATAACCTTTCCATCCTAATGCCATGCCGCTCCATTTCCAAAGATTAAAGGTGTCGGTGTGTTTAAAGATTAAACCATCTTTGAATTCAAATTGTGCTTGAATAAAATTGATGACTTTGCGGTTTGTTTGGCTGAAATCATAGGTGGCAACCCAATCAACAGAACCACTATAATCCGTGCAGCTAACATTGGAAAATTCAATAGTTAAATTTCCTTTGCTGCGTTCAACCAGCATTTGCCACATGGCGGTCACTTCTTGTTGGTTCAGCGTACCGAAAGCCGGGTCTTTAAAAGTCGCTTCCGGATGATAACATTCTGCCATAGATTGGGCATTTGCCTTGCTGAATGAATCGTAAAACTTTAAGAGTAAATTATGGGTTGTATGCATCTTTCCAATCTTTTGTGGTAATGGCTGTTATTTTATTTTCATCGTTTACAGATACGCGAAGTTCCTTTATACTGTATTTCTTTTCGTAATCACATTT
>JAKLIC010000004.1 GCA_022709825.1 Bacteroidota bacterium
ACCGCATCGCGTAAAACCAGAGTGTGAGCATTTTGGAGTTTGTGGCGGTTGCAAATGGCAAAACATGCATTATAATCAACAATTGTTTTATAAAAACAATGAAGTTTATAATAATTTAAAACGAATTGGCAAGATTGAACTTCCTGATTTTGAACCCATATTAGGCTCAGCAAAACAGTTTTTTTATCGCAATAAAATGGAATTTTCCTTTTCAGACAGTCGTTGGCTCACTGAAAACGAGATTCAACAAGAGGACACGATTGAAAACCGAAATGCATTAGGTTTTCACATTCCAAAAATGTGGGACAAAATTTTAGACATCAACAAATGTCATTTGCAACAAGATCCTTCAAATGCTATTCGAAATGCTATTAAATCGTTTGCTACAGAAAACAATCTTCCATTTTTTAATACCCGACACCAAGAAGGACTTTTGCGAACCTTGATGATTCGGACAACGTCTATTGGAGAAATTATGGTTTTAATTCAATTTTATAAAGAAGATAAAACGCAACGCGAATTGGTTTTAAATTTTTTAAAAGATAAATTTTCGGAAATCACATCTTTACTCTATGTAATTAATGGAAAAGCAAACGACACATTGTATGATCAAGATATTAAACTTTTTAGTGGTCGAGATTATATTTTAGAAGAAATGGAAGGATTACAATTTTCTATCAATGCAAAATCCTTCTACCAAACGAATTCAGACCAAGCTTATGAACTGTATAAAATTACGCGGGAATTTGCCGGTTTAACCGGAAATGAATTGGTCTATGATTTATATACCGGAACCGGAACCATTGCTCAATTTGTTTCAAAAAAAGCTAAGAAAGTAATTGGTGTGGAATCTGTTCCTGAAGCTATTGCCGATGCCAAAGAAAATGCTAAACGCAATAATATTGCTAATTGTGAATTTTATGTTGGAGATATGAAAGAAGTCTTCAATGCAGATTTTATTGCTAAACACGGAAAACCTGATGTTATCATAACAGATCCGCCACGCGACGGAATGCATGCAACTGTAGTTGAACAAATTATGCAAATTGCCCCTGAAAAAGTAGTTTATGTCAGTTGCAATTCCGCCACACAAGCAAGAGATTTAGCTTTAATGGACTCGCTTTATAAAGTTACCCGTGTACGTCCGGTAGATATGTTTCCGCAGACGCATCATGTAGAAAATGTTGTACTTTTAGAAAAAAAATAAATGAAACGATTTTTGTTTTTTGTGGTGTTATTATTTCTTTTTCAAGGATGTGAAAAAGACGACATCTGCACACCCGAAACTCCTACTACACCTCGACTTATCATTGAGTTTTATGACAGCGTAAATACATCGGTAAAAAAGGTAGTGGCCAATTTAAAAGCAGAAGGGGAAGGAGCCGATACGGCACTTACATTTGATTTAGTAAGCACAATAGAACTTCCATTAAAAACAAATGAAGATTTTACACAATACAAATTAACAATCAATTCAACTTCTGCAACGGAAGCGAATATGGACAGTATCCGTATCAATTACACCCGCAATGATATATATATTTCAAGAGCCTGCGGATTTAAGACTAATTTTGATTTGAATTTATTCAATCCGATTGAAAATTCAAATCCCGTTGGTGATACTGAATTTTGGATAGATACTATAGAAATAATTAAGAACAAAATTGAAACCGAAGATGATGTCCATATCAAAATGTATTTTTAGTATCGGTTTAATTTTGGTTTCCATTTCTATTGGAGCTCAAGAAACCAAAAAAGACAGTATTCCTTTGAAAACTGAGCGTTACGGTGTTCGTGTTGGAATTGACTTATTTAAATTTGGTAAAAGTTTTTTTGACGAAAACTATAAAGGACTTGAACTTGTGGGTGATTATAGACTCACTAAAAACTATTATCTCGCCGGTGAATTAGGCAATGAAAACAAGACAACTCAAGACGATCGATTAAATTTTACTACGAAAGGTTCCTATTTTAAAGTTGGTTTTGATTATAATGTGTATGAAAACTGGCTTGATATGGAAAACCTAATATACATTGGTTTGCGGGTGGGAGCCAGCACACATTCTCAGGAAATAAACACCTATAAAGTATATAATCCAAACCCTTATTTTGGGGAAGCTCCTGAAGTAATTTCCGGAGAAAAATTTGATGGCCTTTCAGCCCAATGGGGAGAATTTCTGATTGGAGTAAAAGCCGAATTGTTTTCCAATTTATATGCCGGTTTTAGTTTTAGATTAAACTATTTGATAAACACCAAAGAACCGGATGGTTTTGAAAATCTTTATATTCCGGGATTTAACAGAACCTATGACGGCACTTTTGGAGTTGGGTTTAATTATACTGTTTCCTATTTTATTCCAATTTACAAGAAAAAAATAGAGCCTAAAAAGGAAGTTAAAAAATAAATCATAATTCTTTAATCTCTTTACTAAAAATCCACTTCATAAAAATTTTAGAGCCTTCTTTTGTAGTAATTACTTGAAATTTAGGAGCTAAAATCAACGTAATTACAAAAGCTAAAAAAGGAATCCAAATACCTTTTAAAAAAGAAAAATAGGAAATTGCAAAACGCAACGGAATAAAAAAAGCGGCAAAAGACAGTAACTGGTAAATAAAAACTTTGGTTTTTATATTCATTAGATTTGAATTTTTACCAAAAGTACAAAAAAATCAAGTTTTAATATTCATATTTCTATTGAAGAACGCAACCTATAAAAGAATTATTTTATATTTACCCTTTCATTATACAAACCAATTCTCCAAAACCAATTCAACCTGATGCTTTACAAAAGTTTGAATCTCAAAGCTCCGAAAGTAACCTTTGAACAAGCCGTTACTCAGGGACTCGCTCCGGACAAAGGACTGTATTTTCCTGACACAATTATCCCGCTAGAACATTCTTTTTTTGAAACAATAGCAACTCGTTCAAATGAAGAAATTGCTCATACTGTTATTAAACAATTTATAGGAAGTGAAATTGAAGAAAATGATTTAAGAAAAATCATTTCAGAGACATTGTGTTTCGATTTTCCATTAACAAAGATTGAAGAAAACATTTATTCCTTAGAACTTTATCATGGTCCAACCATGGCTTTTAAAGATGTAGGAGCCCGATTTATGGCAAGGTGTTTAGCTTATTTCAATAAAAACAAACCTAACCAGAAGAACACAATTTTAGTGGCCACTTCCGGAGATACCGGTGGAGCGGTTGCTAACGGTTTTTTGAATGTTCAAGGCGTAGAAGTTGTTATTCTCTACCCGAGTGGAAAAGTTAGTGATATTCAGGAACGTCAACTCACCACGTTAGGTCAAAATATCACAGCGTTGGAAGTTGATAGCGTTTTTGACGATTGTCAGGATATGGTTAAAAGAGCATTTTTGGATCCTGAATTAGCTCATAAAAATCTAACTTCGGCCAATTCAATTAATGTAGCCCGATGGCTTCCCCAGCTATTTTATTTTTTCTTTGCTTATAAAGAATTAAAAAAAATGAATTTGCCTATTATCATTTCGGTTCCCAGTGGGAATTTCGGAAATATTTGTGCCGGAATCCTTGCAAAAAAATTAGGTTTACCCATTCATCATTTTGTAGCAGCAACCAATATCAATGACACCATTCCTCGTTTTATGTTGAATGGCATGTATAACCCAAAACCGTCAAAAGCCACGTTATCAAATGCAATGGATGTTGGTAATCCAAGTAATTTTATACGAATTCAGGAATTATACCAGCATGATTTTTCGTCTTTTAAAAATGATTTTTCGTCCTATACTTTTTCTGATGAAGAAACTCTTGTTGCATTAAAGGATTTGTATACAAAAAATCAATACATAGCGGAACCTCATGGAGCTATTGGCTATTTAGGGTTAAAAGAAGAAATGAAAAAACACGGAAAGTCCGTTGGAGTATTTTTAGAAACCGCTCATCCGATAAAATTTTTAGATACTGTTGAGCCTGCTTTAGAAATCTGTTTACCCATTCCAACTCAGATTGAAAGCGTAATGAACAAAGAAAAGAAAAGCATCAAAATAAAAACATATACTGATTTAAAAAAATATTTAAGTTAATACAAAATCATAACTATCAAAAAATACCACACTTTATTATGATTCAAACTCAAATACAAAAACTACTTCATTTTTCCACAGTTAAAAAGTCAATAATTTTTTTATATTTGAATAATGAAAAGTAAATCGAACATCATCACCTTTATTTTTATTATTACAGCTCTTTTTTTAGCCCTTATAAGTCATTTAGTTTTTCGTAATAATTTAAAAAATAATGTTGAAAATTTCAATTCCTATCATTTCATTGTTGATGCTTGCCTTATTATAGGTGCCGGTTTATTAATTCGTTTTGTTATTGCCCGAAATGACAGAAGAAACATTGGTATACTAAAACAACTTCAAACCATTAACACGGAAATCAAGGATTCCAACGAACGCTATGATATTGTAGCTAAAGCAACCAGTGACACCATTTGGGATTGGAAGATTCAAACCGATGAATTTGTTTGGAATAAAGGAATTCAAGGAGTTTTTGGATACAAAAAAGAAGACGTTGGAAATAGTTCCAATTGGTGGTTTGACCGGATTCATCCTGAAGACAGTTTGAAAATGTCAGTTAAATTATATTCCTTTTTAGAACAAAAAACAGAACGTTGGCAAGATGAATATCGATTTAAATGTGCTGATGGAAGTTATAAATATGTTTTTGACAGAGGTTTTTTATTAAAAGACAATGAAGGCAAAGCCATTAGAATGATTGGAGCCATTCAGGATGTCACCAAACAAAAAGAAGAAGAACAACGACTAAAACTTTTAGAAACGGTAATTACACAAACCAAAGATGCTGTAGTTATTACAGATACAGATATCTCTGAAAACCCAATTCCTAATATTATATTTGTGAACCAAGCATTCACTAAAATGACCGGTTATAAACCAAAAGAGGTCATTGGAAAATCACCCATCATGTTTGCCGGAACAAAATCAGACACGAATGAATTACAAAAACTATCAGAGGCTATAAAAAATTATCAGGAATGTTTTATAGAAACGCTTAGTTATAAGAAAAACGGTGATGAATATTGGGTGAACTTTTCTATGATACCGGTTACAAATAAAGAAGGAGAACATTCGCATTGGATTTCCATTCAAAGAGATGTGACCAAAGAAAAAAATCAGGAAAGAGAACGCGAACAACTCATCCAGGAATTAACCCGAAATAATAAAGATTTAAAACAGTTTTCCTATATCACCTCACACAATTTCAGGGCTCCTCTATCCAATTTAACAGGATTATTAAATTTATTAGATGATGTGCCTATTGACAATGTGGAATTGCAGGAGATATTAAACGGATTCAAACGTTCAACTCATTTATTAAATGAAACGATTGATGATTTAGTAAAGGTTGTTATTATTAAAGACAATCCCTCCATTCAAAAAGAAATTGTTTCCATCAAAGAGATTTTTGAAAATGTTTTTTTTCAATTAAACAATCAAATTAATTTATATAAACCAATTATAAATATTGATATTGAAGACAACCTTTCCATCACGATTAACAAAGCTTACCTCGAAAGTATTGTTTTAAATTTAATGTCAAATGCACTAAAATACCGTTCGTTAACTAAAACTCCAAAAATTTCAATTATAGCTGTAGAAAAAGAAAATTCCGTAAATTTGATTATTAAAGATAACGGAATCGGAATTGATTTGGGCAAAAACAGTGATAAAATCTTTGGACTATACCAACGTTTTCATAATTATCCTGACAGTAAAGGATTAGGATTATATTTAGTAAAATCTCAAATTGAAGCAATGGGCGGTTCAATTGAAGTAGAAAGCCAAGTAAATAAAGGAACTCAATTTAGTTTAACCTTTAAAAAAGTATAATGTTGAAATCTATATTATGTGTTGATGATGATCCAATTACTTTAATGTTGTGTAAAAAAGTAATTGTTAAAGCTGAATTTAGTGAAGAAATAATCTTTGCCAATAACGGTCAGGAGGCTTACGATTTATTTCAATCTTTTGTTGTAAAAAAAGACCGGGATGCAATTTTTCAATTTCCTCAATTGATTTTTTTAGATTTAAATATGCCCGTCATGAATGGTTGGGAATTTTTAGATTTATTCAAAGAAAACTTATCAAAAGAATTTTCTCAAACTAAAGTAATCATACTATCCTCTACCATTGATCCGTCAGATTATCAAAAGGCAAAACAATATGAAATGGTTTCGCATTTCCTATCAAAACCAATTACAGTTGAGATGTTACAGAATTTAAAACCTTTATATTCATAAAAAAAATAGCTTTCCAAATGGAAAGCTATTTTTTTATATATCTAATTGTACTAATTATAACTTAGCTACATGCTTAGTTAATTTAGATTTTAAATTTGAAGCTTTGTTATCATGAATGATATTTTTCTTTGCTAATTTATCAATCATAGAAATCACTGATGATAATTTAGCTGATGCATCAGACTTATCTGTAGAAACTCTCAATGCTTTGATAGCATTACGCGTAGTTTTGTGTTGGTATTTGTTTAATACTCTTCTCTTTTCGTTACTTCTGATTCTCTTTAGAGCTGACTTATGATTTGCCATTTTCTTTTAAATAAATGTTTTTATTAAAATTTTGTAGTCCGTAGGGGAATCGAACCCCTGTTACCAGGATGAAAACCTGGCGTCCTAACCCCTAGACGAACGGACCATTGTTTTCCTCTAGTTTAAGATTTTCAACCTAATATTGAACTTGTAGCCCGTGGGGGAATCGAACCCCCCTTACCAGGATGAAAACCTGGCGTCCTAACCGATAGACGAACGGGCCAATTGTTTATTGCGAGTGCAAAAATACAACTATTTTTAATACTCGCAATAGTTACAATTTATTTTTTTAATTTTTTTTAATATGCTTTTGCAAAAAGCACCCTTCCAACAGATGGTTTTCCGCTAAACATGCACATTCCAGGCTCTTCCATTCTATTTAATGGAATACATCGTATTGTTGCTTTTGTCAACTCTTTGATTTTTTCTTCTGTTTCCGGTGTTCCATCCCAATGTGCAGCAAAGAATCCGCCTTTAGAATCTAATAAATTTTTAAATTCTTCAAAAGTATCTACTTCCGTTATATGAGTGTTTCTATACTCAAATGCTCTATCAAACAGATTTGTTTGAATTGTTTCTAACAAATTTTGAATATACACCTCAATGCCCTCTTTAGAAACTATTTCTTTTGTTAAAGTATCTCTACGAGCCACTTCATAAGTTCCATTTTCTAAATCTTTTGGTCCTATTGCAATTCGGACAGGAACACCTTTCAGTTCGTATTCATTAAATTTAAACCCAGGCTTTTGGGTAGTTCTATTGTCAAATTTAACTGAAATATTTAATTTTTTAAGGGCATCCACAACATTTTGAACTTCCGTAGAAATAGCTTCTAATTGTTCATCTGACTTGTAAATAGGTACAATAACAACTTGAATTGGAGCTAAATTTGGAGGAAGTACTAAACCATTATCATCGGAATGAGTCATCACTAATGCTCCCATCAATCGAGTAGAAACTCCCCAAGAAGTTCCCCAAACAAATTCTTGAGTCCCTTCTGCATTAGCAAATTTAACATCGAAAGCCTTTGCAAAATTTTGTCCTAAAAAGTGAGAAGTTCCGGCTTGTAGTGCTTTCCCGTCTTGCATTAAAGCTTCAATACAATAAGTTTCCACAGCACCGGCAAATCTTTCTGATTCTGTTTTAATTCCTTTTACAACCGGAATTGCCATAAAATTTTCTGCAAAATCAGCGTAAACATTCATCATTTGAACAGATTCAGCAATTGCTTCTGCTTGAGTAGCATGTGCAGTATGTCCTTCTTGCCACAAAAATTCTGCAGTTCTTAAAAACAAACGCGTTCTCATTTCCCAACGAACCACATTAGCCCATTGATTTATTAATAATGGTAAGTCCCTGTAAGATTGTATCCAATTTTTATAGGTGCTCCAAATAATTGCTTCACTGGTCGGACGAACAATCAATTCTTCCTCCAATTTCGCATTGGGGTCAACCATTAATTTACCTTTTCTATCGGGGTCATTTTTCAATCTGTAATGTGTCACAATGGCACATTCTTTTGCAAATCCTTCTGCATTTTTTTCTTCTGCTTCAAACATACTTTTGGGTACAAACAGAGGGAAATAAGCATTCGAATGTCCTGTTTCTTTGAATTTTTTATCTAATTCAGCCTGCATTTTTTCCCAAATAGCATATCCGTATGGTTTTATCACCATACAGCCTCTAACAGCGGAATTTTCAGCTAAATCAGCTTTTACCACAAGTTCATTATACCACTTTGAATAATCTTCGGCTCTTTTGGTTAAATTTTTACTCATTTTGAATTATTTGGCATAAAAATTGTTTTATAAATATTAACTATAAAGTTCAGCAAAACTAACTATTTTTGTATTACCAACAATAAAAATGCTTTGATAATGAAAACAAAATATCTCACTTCGTTTAAAATATTATCCCTCTTGTTGACATCAACTCTTGGGGTTTTATTGGTTTCTTGTGGATCTACTCAAAATTCATCCTATTATGATAACGATGGAATTTATAGTGGCTCAGAAAAAAGTAAATCTAAAGAGGCTGAACAAGTTGCACAAAATAATGCAAACTTGGCCTATCAAAATTACTTCAAATCAAAACAATTAAATGCTGAAGAAGAAATTTTTACTGATGTTGAAAATTATTCTTCTGTGACCGATTCAACACAAACAACTGCAGAAAGTTATACTTCCAATGCTAGTTGGGGTTCAAACCCAACTTCAATATCTGTAAATGTTTATGATTCCGGTTGGGGATTTAATTATTGGAACTCTTGGTATGCACCTTATTGGGGATTCAACACTTGGTATGGTCCTTATTGGGGCGTAGGATTTTATCCTTGGTATGGATCTTATTGGGGCTGGGGATATCCTTATTACGGGTATGGATACGGTTACGGATATGGAAGCTATTATAATGGTTACGCCTACAATAGTGGAAGAAGAGGTGGTAACTATTACACCAATGGTTACAGAGGAAGTTCAGCTTATTCTAGCAGAACAAATGGTTACAGAGGAAGTTCAGCCTATAGAAGTCAGTATAGCACTCGAAATTACACCAATTCGGGAACGCGTTTTGGTACTACCAGAACAGGGACTAGAGGCTATAACACCAACGCTGTAAATTCAAGCAATCCTAGAAGTAACCAATACAACACAAGCGGAACCCGCAATAACACAAGAAATTACGGAAATACACCTTCAACGGGAAATAATACTTATACTCCAAGAAGTAGTAGCAGTAGTTCTTCTTCAACTTCAGGAACAAGAGGTGGAGGATATTCCGGAGGTAGCAGTGGTGGCGGAGGTCGATCTGGTGGCGGAGGCGGAGGCGGACGTTCAGGTGGAAGAGGTTAATTTATTATTTGTTATATAGTTTTAGTTTAAAAATATAGTAATGAAAAAGATACTATTATTCGTTGTAGGGTTTGCTAGTCTAACCATACAATCTCAAGAAATTCAAGATGCCGTTCGTTACAGTCTTGACGATATGACCGGAACAGCTCGTTTTAGAGCAATGAGTGGTGCTTTTGGAGCATTAGGTGGCGATTTATCCGCGATAAACATGAACCCGGCTAGTTCTGTTATTTTTAACACAAATCAAGTTGGCTTTACCTTTTCAAACCATAGTAAAAACAACGAGTCTACTTATTTTGGCACGTATACTGAACAATGTGACAGTAGTTTTGATATGAATCAATTTGGTAGTGTATTTGTTTTTCACAACAATGATGCAAATTGGAAAAAATTTGCCTTTGCTATTAATTATGAAAACGAAAACAGACTTGATAATTCTGTTTTTTCTGCAGGTGTTAATCCTACTACATCCATAGATAGTTATTTTTTAAATTATGCCAATGGTATTCCTTTAGGAACATTACAAAGTAATTTATATGCCTTAAATTATGGTGAACAACAAGCTTTTTTTGGTTACAATGGTTATATTATAAGCCCTGTAACCGAAAATTTGAGTAATACTCAGTATGTTTCAGAGGTCCCTGCCGGCGGTAATTATTATCAGGATAATTACGTAGAAAGCTACGGATTTAATGGCAAAGTTGCCTTTAACTTAGCAACACAATATAAAGACTTTTTGAGTTTTGGTATCAATTTAAATGCTCACTTTGTTGATTTTAATCGTGCCAGTAGTTTTTACGAAAAAAACACCAATAATTTAGAAAACGGTGTGCAAGATGTCCTTTTTGAAAACTTTTTATATACTTATGGTTCAGGCTTTTCAGTGCAAGTGGGAACTATTTTCAAAGCAACACAAAATTTACGATTTGGAGCTTCTTATGAATCTCCAACATGGTACAATTTAAATGATGAATTCACACAGCGGTTATATGCAACGAACAGAGTTAATGGGGTAACTTTTAATGATATAGTTGATCCAAGAATTCTTAATATTTATCCAAGTTATGAAGTGCAAACTCCTGAAAAATGGTCCGCCAGTGCTGCCTACATTTTTGGTAAATCCGGATTAATAAGTTTTGATTATACTTTAAAAAATTATAGTCATACCAAACTAAAACCGGAAAATGATTATGTTTTTAGAAATTTGAATACTGAAATGGCAAACATTTTAAATAATGCCAATGAATTCAGAGTTGGTGCAGAATATAAAATCAAGGAATTAAGCATTCGAGGAGGCTATCGTTTTGAAGAAAGCCCTTATAAAAATGGTAAAACATTAGGTGACTTGACCAGCTTTTCAGGAGGTCTTGGGTATAATTTTGGCTATTTCAAGTTAGACTTTGCTTATAGCTATTCACAAAGAAAATCTCAAGAAGGCTTTTTTACAACTGGACTTACTTCGCCCGCTTTTATCAATACCATCACAAATAGCTTTACTACGTCATTTATATTTGAACTATAATTGAGGGTAAAATATAAAAACAAAAAACCATTCGAAAACGAATGGTTTTTTGTTTTTATCAAAATTTACTCAATATAAATAGCTAATTTTGCAGTCCGTTATAAAAAACAGTATGAGAACCAAATCTTTAAAGAAAAATAAAATCAACGTCATAACTTTAGGTTGTTCTAAAAACGTATATGACAGTGAAGTGTTGATGGGACAACTTAAAGCCAGTGGCAAAGACGTAGTTCATGAACAAGAAGGAAACATAGTAGTAATTAATACTTGTGGTTTTATTGATAATGCAAAAGAAGAATCTGTCAATACAATTTTAGAATATGTTGACAAAAAAGAACAAGGATTAGTAGATAAAGTATTTGTAACCGGATGTTTATCTGAACGATACAAACCTGATTTAGAAAAAGAAATTCCTAATGTAGATCAATATTTCGGCACTTCAGATTTGCCCCAATTACTCAAAGTTTTAGGAGCAGATTATAAACATGAATTATTAGGTGAACGATTAACCACTACTCCAAAAAACTATGCTTATTTAAAAATTTCTGAAGGTTGCGACCGACCATGTAGTTTTTGTGCTATTCCTCTCATGAGAGGCAAACATGTATCTCAAACCATAGAAAAATTGGTAAGCGAAACAGAGAAATTGGCTAAAAATGGAGTAAAAGAATTAATTTTAATTGCCCAAGATCTCACCTATTATGGTTTGGACATTTATAAAAAAAGAAATTTAGCTGAATTGCTGGAAAATTTAGTAAAAGTGGAAGGAATTGAATGGATACGATTGCATTACGCTTTTCCTACCGGTTTTCCTTTGGATGTATTGGAATTAATGAAACGAGAACCTAAAATTTGTAATTACATCGATATTCCGTTACAACATATTTCTGATTCCGTTTTAAAATCTATGCGAAGAGGAACAACACAAGAGAAAACAACTTCATTATTAAAAGAATTCCGAAAAACAGTTCCCGACATGGCCATTCGAACAACTTTAATTGTTGGTTATCCCGGAGAAACGGAAGAAGACTTTCAAATATTAAAAGATTGGGTTCAGGAAATGCGTTTTGAACGTTTAGGTTGTTTTGCTTATTCTCATGAAGAAAACACGCATGCATATCTGTTGGAAGATGATGTTCCTTCAGAAGTGAAACAACAACGTGCGGCAGAAATCATGGACATCCAGTCACAAATTTCATGGGATTTGAACCAAGAGAAAATTGGTCAAACTTTCAAATGTATTATCGACAGAAAAGAAGGCCCTTATTTTATCGGAAGAACTGAATTTGACAGTCCGGACGTAGATAATGAAGTACTAATTGATGCTTCAAAATTTTATGTGAAAGTTGGTGATTTTGCTCTTATCAAAATCAATGATGCTACTGAATTTGATTTATATGGTGAACCTATATAAATTATATTGTAAATAACATGCTATTAATCCCTTGACTAATTTTCAAGGGATTTTTAATTTAATACTGTTAAACCTGATATTTATCATACACTATTTCCGTTTTTATATTTAATTTAGTTAAATCAAATAAAACCTATATTAACATATAAATCCTATCACTATGATTACTACTCATCCAATCGTTCAAGAATTCCCAGAGTATTTAGATAAAATAAAAGATTTATATCATCACAATGAAGAATTTCAGGTTCTTTTAGGGTCATATCATTCTTTAGACAAAGAAATATTTGAAATTGAAAAAGGAGAAATTCCCGCTACTGATGATGAATTAACCCATAAAAGAAAAGACAGGGTGTTCTTGAAAGATGAAATTTATAACTATTTAAAAAACAACTAAACTTAACAGCTGAAAGTAAATTTTCAGCTGTTTTTTTTTATAATGTCAGTAAACCTATTGAGCGTAAGGTATTAATTTGTTTAGAATACCAAAACAATTCAAAATCTTCAAAATGCAATTCAAAATCAGATTTGATTTGAGAAAAAGTTATTGTTTTATCCCCTGAGATTGAAATTTTTTCTAGCATTTCTGCAAACCAAATGCCTTTTTCTTTTTCTAATGAAATTTCGACCGCTTCAGTTTTAGAATGAAATATCAGTTTAACCATTTCCCATGATTTACCTTTTTTAGATTTGGTAAATAGTTCATTCGAAGGCCTTGCTCCTATCCAAACAATTTTTGTCGACGGTTTAGTGTTGAATGATTCTTCTTTTTCTAAACATGAAATAATATAATCAGGAGCAATTTTCGTTTTAGGAATTTTAAAATCAAACCATTCTTGTAACTCATATTCGAAGCAAATTCCGTGCATAAAATTAAAGAGCGATTTCTTCAATCCAAAACTGAATTTATCATGATTGATTCCGGTTTTGTCTGTAAACAGAATATCGTTGTTGGCAAAAGTAATGTCATTTTGTTGCGGAATTACACCAAACTCTTCGGGAAACATTCCAACCGGACTGTGAGCCGTCATGGCAAATTGATGCCAAAACCCGGATTGTAAAATTCCTAATTCAAATAATTGACGAACCATTTCTAAACTATCGATAGTTTCCTGAATGGTTTGTGTCGGATAGCCATACATCAAGTAAGCATGCACCATGATGCCTGATTCAGTAAGATTTCGGGTGACTTGTGCTACTTGCTCTACAGTAACACCTTTTTTAATTAGCTCTAATAATCGGTCGGACGCCACTTCCAATCCACCGGAAACAGCAATACAACCGGAAGCTTTGAGCAACTGACATAAATCAGCCGTAAAGCTTTTTTCAAAGCGAATGTTGGTCCACCAACTCACTGTTATTTTTCTTCTAAGAATTTCCAAGGCTACTTCCCGCATCAAAGCCGGAGGAGCTGCTTCATCCACAAAATGGAATCCGTTTTCGCCGGTTTGAGCGATTAATTCCTCCATTCGGTCAACCAACAATTTGGCCACAATGGGTTCGTATAATTTGATGTAATCGAGTGAAATATCACAAAAAGTACATTTTCCCCAATAACAACCGTGAGCCATGGTGAGTTTGTTCCAACGACCATCGCTCCACAAACTGTGCATTGGATTGGCAATTTCGATTACGGAAATGTAATTGCCTAATTGCAAATCGGAATAATCGGGTGTGCCGACTTCTGATTGTTTATAGTCGGGTTGAGTAGAATTGTTTTTATAAACAACTTCATTTTTTTCAAGGAGAAAAGTCCTTTTAAATTGGATGGAAGAGATTCCTCCTTCGTCGGAATGACAAACTGAATGATGTAGAAGTTCAATCGGTAATTCTCCATCATCCAATGTAATAAAATCGAAAAATTCAAAAACCCGTTTATCTTTTAAATCACGTAATTCGGTATTGGGAAAACCACCTCCCATTGCTGTTTTGATTGTTGGAAAATTTGTTTTTATGAAATGAGCACATCGAAAGGCACTGTACAAATTTCCTGGAAACGGTACAGAAAAGCAAACTAATTTGGGTTGAATATCAGTTAGTTTCTGGTTTAAAACAGATAACGTAATCTCATCAATATAGGTTGATTTTTGATTCAATTGATAGTATAATTCGTCAAATGAATTGGCACTTCTGCCTAACCGTTCGGCATACCGACTGAAACCAAAATTTTCATCAACACAAGCCACAATATAATCGGATAAATCTTCGAGGTATAACGTGGCTAAATGTTTTGCTTTGTCTTGCATTCCCATGGTTCCGAAAGCATATTCCATATCATCCAATTGTTCAAAACGAGAAGCTTCCGGCAGAAAATTACCGGAACAAATTTGACGAGCTAAGGTTGGATTTTTTCCTTGAAGAAAATCTATTACGGCATCGATGGTTTGAATATAATCTTGATTTAGAGTATAAATCCTTTGACAATTCTCATCAACTTGAAATCTTGAACTTGAAAACTGAAACATTTTTTCTAATCCTTTTTTTGAAAAAATTTCCAAAATCACTTCTATACCTAAATCCATTTGAAAAGAGGAAATGTTTTTGGTATTTAGAAAACCTTTCAAATAGGCTGTGGCCGGATACGGTGTATTCAGTTGGGTGAAAGGAGGTGTGATTAAAAATAAATCTTTCAAAGTGTAAAGCTTTTAGCAAAAGTAAGCTGAATTTTTTAATTTTCTGTTTCCTAACCATTTGTTAATCCCCTTTTCAATACTTTTATTTTCGTTATTTTTACAAAAATTTAAATCGTATGCCAACCGACTGTATCAGCTATCAACAATCAGGTTATTTTTCTGCTTTAATCAACGATTATCTTAATGAAAAACCGGAGTTGAAAGCCTTATATCACCGCTTTCCTAACTTGGAAAATTTTAAATTACAGTTGGAAGAAAAAAGAAACAATTTCAATTACAAAGACAATGGTAAATTAAAACGTGAAGATTTAGTTTCTGTATTAGAAAAGCAATATCAATCAATTGTTGCTTCTGAAACAACATTAAACAACATTAAACTTTTAAACAATTTAAACACTTTCACAATTACAACCGGACATCAGTTGAATTTGTTTACCGGACCACTTTATTTTTTGTATAAAATTGTTTCAACCATTAATCTTTGTAAAGAATTAAAAAGTGAATTTCCTGAGCATGATTTTGTACCCATTTATTGGATGGCAACAGAAGATCATGACTTTGAAGAAATTAATTACTTTAATTTTAAACATAAAAAAATCAGTTGGAATCGAGAAAGTTTTGGACCGGTGGGACGATTATCGTCCGATGGTTTAGAGGCTGTTTTTGCTGTTTTTGAATCGGAAATTGGTTTAGGAAAGAATGCGGAAGGTTTGAAGAATTTATTCAAAAAAGCGTATTTGGAACATACTAATTTAGCCGATGCTACTCGGTTTTTAGCGAATGAATTATTTTCCAAAGAAGGTTTAGTAATTATTGATGCAGACAAATCTGATTTGAAAAAATCGTTTATTCCATATATTAAAAATGAAGTGTTGAATCAAACTGCTTTTGCGAAAGTAAATGAGACCTCTCCTTTGTTGGAATCGTATTCTGTTCAAGTGAATCCAAGGGAAATTAATTTGTTCTATATTGAAAATAATTTGCGTGAGCGAATTGTTTTTGAAAACGGAAGTTATGCTGTTTTGAATACAAAAATGACTTTTTCTGAAGAAGAAATTTTGAAAGAAGTTGACAATCATCCTGAAAAATTTAGCCCGAATGTGTTGTTGCGACCGTTATATCAAGAAGTTATTTTGCCGAATTTATGTTATATTGGTGGTGGTGGCGAATTAGCCTATTGGTTGGAATTAAAATCATTTTTCGAAAGTCAGCATGTAACTTTTCCAATTTTGTTACTTCGTAACTCGGTTTTGTTAGCCACTGAAAAACAAGTGGAAAAAGCGGATAAATTGCAATTGACTTGGCGTGATTTATTTTTAAATCAACAAGAATTATTTAATCAAAAAACCAAATTGCTTTCTGATTTTACGATTGATTTTACTGCTCAAAAAGATGCTTTGAAAAAACAATTTGAAGCACTACATGAAATGGCTAAAACTACTGATAAATCATTTTTGGGAGCGGTTAAAGCACAAGAAGCAAAACAAATCAGAGGCTTAGAAAACTTAGAAAAAAGATTATTGAAAGCCGAAAAAAGAGTTCATCAAGAACAATTAAACAGAATCATTTCATTACAAAACGAATTATTTCCCAACCAAAGTTTACAGGAACGAAAAATAAATTTCTCTGAGTTTTATGTGGAATTTGGTGCCGAATTAATAGAAATATTGTTGAAGGAATTAAAACCGTTGGAAAATGAATTTAAAGTAGTGGTTTTATAGAAAAACTTCAAAACCAAAACTTGAAACTTCAAACAAAAACCCTACCTTTGCACCCGAATTAAAAATAATAAAACAAAATGACTACAAATAGAACATTTACAATGATTAAACCGGATGCTGTTGAAAACGGACACATCGGTGGGATTTTAAATATGATTTCAGAAGGTGGTTTCAAAATCGTTTCTTTGAAATTAACACAATTGACTGTAGCAGATGCTCAGGCATTTTATGCTGTTCACGCTGCAAGACCATTCTTTGGTGAGTTAGTTGAATTTATGACAAGAGGACCGATTGTTGCTGCAATTTTAGAAAAAGATAACGCTGTTGAAGATTTCAGAACTTTAATTGGTGCAACAAATCCAGCTGATGCTGCAGAAGGAACTATCCGTAAAAAATATGCTACTTCTATCGGAGAAAATGCCGTTCACGGTTCAGATTCAGATGAAAATGCTGCTATCGAAGGTGCTTTCCATTTTTCTGGAAGAGAGCAATTCTAGTATTCAGTTTTCAATAAACATTTTTGCTAATAAATACAAAATCCCGATCCTTAATTGAATCGGGATTTTTTTAACTGTATTTTTCCATTAACGACTGAACAACTTTATCTATTTTTTCAAAACGTTGTTTACGTTCAATTTTTTTAGGAGGTGCTACTCGCTCAAAACAATCTGAAATTGAACACGTTTCACACGTGACTCCAACTTTTTTCCTTTTAACAGATTCATCCTCCAAAAACTGTATTTTACTTAAAGAATGTGTTGAAATCATAATTCCTAAAGCGATACTTCGGTAATATCCATTTCTAAATGGATCTTTTGTTGCCGATGACAATACAAAATATTCATTATCCGTATGATTATAACTCGATATTTGAGTGTCAAAAAGATGATTTTCTTTTGAACTTGGAATCTCACTTAAGGTCTTAATAGAAATCCACCGTCTGCAATAATGTTCGTTATTTTCATTAGCATGCGGCTCTAATAAATTTGTAATATGCAACTCTTTGGTTAACTGAAAATCATTACGTTCCGGTTTATAATTGAATCGCAAGAAAAATATATTCTTCAAGTTAAAATCCTTGGGCAAAACATTGGTCAAACGTTGATAAAAGGTCTCCGGTGAATCGGTAAATTTTGAAATTAAACTTGTAAAATCAGTTGGATTGAACGTCTTTTGCTCAAAAACCAATTTCAATTCTTTCACCAATTCCTTTCTCGGAATCAACAAAGCTCCGGCAAAATACGAGGCAAAAAAGTTGTTCAAAACCTGATCAAAACTTTCAAATTTTATCCATGAAAATGTATACAATCGATCGCTAATCTCCATATAATTGTAAGCGATTTCTTTTGCATAAATAAACATTCGTTGCGAAATATCTGCACTTTTGGAAATCAACAACGTCTTTGATTTAGGTACAAAAACAGAACGCAAATACACCAACTCCTCATGTTCTGTCAACTCTTCATTATTTATGGTGTAACCATATTCATCAACTAAAATTTCTTCCAAATCAGCAACGTTCAACTTCTTGGTTAAATCCAACGAATAGGCTTTGGCAAACTTCTCAACTTGCAATTCAATTTCGTCAAAATAATTATTGTTTGCTTCCTGATAGGAACGCAAAGCTGCCAAAAAAAAACTCTCTCTAGTAAGATTGTAATGCTTCGCAATTTCAAACAACGTACTGATAAAAGCGTTCACTTTTACAGGAGCTTCCGCAATAATATCAATCAAATTGCTCTCTTTAATTCCGAAAATTTCAAGCGGTATCTCTTTTAAAATTCGAGATTGCAAGATTTCACCAATCGGAGCTAAATTCTTATCCAATTTCAAGGAAACCATTTGGTCATAAGTTGAATCCAATGCCTCCGATAATAGTAAAATTTTATCTCTTTTCGGATATTTTTTCCCTTTTTCAATCTCGTTCAAATACGATTTAGAAAGTCCGGTAACTTTAGCTAAGCCAAACAACGAAAGATTTTTCTCAGTTCTGATTTGTCGCAATTTCAAACCAAATATCAATCTAATATATTCTTCTTCTATCATATTATATAAAAAATATTTGCTTCAATCAGGACCAAAAACATCCTCAATCGTAACCATTTTCTAAAAACAAATATACAACAATTCAAATAATAACAACTGTTGAAAAAATATTTTTACATTTTAGCGAACGTTCGCTTGTTTTGTGTTTATTTTTTTTATAGTATTGCAGTAACAAAAAAAGCACCTTATGGAAACAGTAGAAAAAACAACCGTAGAAGTTCTTAATCCAACAGAACACCAAAGCATCTTAACAGCCGAAGCATTGACTTTTTTGAGTTTATTACATCAAAAATTTAATTTAAAACGAATTGAATTATTAAAGAATAGAGAAACACAGCAAGAAGTATTTGACCAAGGCTTTTCACCAAAATTCCCAAAAGAAACCGAATCAGTAAGAAATTCCGTTTGGACTGCCGCACCAATTCCAGAAAAATTATTAGATAGACGAGTAGAAATAACTGGCCCAGTAGATAGAAAAATGGTAATCAACGCACTAAATTCAGGTGCCAAAATTTTTATGGCTGATTTTGAAGACAGTTGTTCACCAACTTTCGAAAATCTAATGGAAGGACAACAAAACCTAATCGAGGCTATCAGAAAGACTATTACATTAGAACTTAATGGTAAAACATATAAACTAAATAAAGATACTGCAACGCTACTTGTTCGCCCAAGAGGATTGCATTTAGAAGATAAAAACTTAATTTGTAACGAAGAAAATCTTTCCGGTTCGTTAGTAGATTTTGGGTTGTACTTTTTTCATAACGTAGTAGAACTTCAAAAACAAAATCTTGGTATTTATCTATACTTACCAAAAATAGAGCATTACACAGAAGCACGTTGGTGGAACGAAGTATTTGAATTTGCTCAAAACTATTTCAAAATTCCAATTGGAACCATCAAAGCAACCGTTTTAATTGAAACCATTACAGCCAGTTTTCAATTGGATGAAATCATTTATGAATTAAAAAATCATATCGCCGGATTAAATTGTGGTCGTTGGGACTATATTTTTTCCTATATCAAAAAATTAAAAAGCCACCCTGATTTTATGGTTCCTGACAGAGACCAAGTAACCATGACCAGCCCGTTCATGAGTGCTTATTCATTAAGAGTCATTCAGGTTTGCCACAAAAGAAATATCCTGGCAATTGGTGGAATGGCAGCACAAATTCCCATTAAAAATGATGAAGAAGCAAACAAAATTGCTTTTGAAAAAGTAAAGGCTGACAAAGAACGTGAGGTTAAAAACGGGCACGATGGTACATGGGTTGCACATCCCGGATTAGTTAGTTTGGCGATGAAAGTATTTGATGAAAACATGCCAACAAAAAATCAAATGCACATAAAACGTGGGGAGTTAAACATCACCGAAGAGCAATTGCTTGAACTTCCAAAAGGTACAATCACCGAAAATGGAGTTCGAAAAAACATCAATGTCGGAATTTTATATTTAGAATCTTGGCTCAACGGAACCGGAGCAGCTGCCTTATACAATTTGATGGAAGATGCTGCCACAGCGGAAATTTCGAAAGCACAACTTTGGTTGTGGTTAAAAAAGGAAGTAAAGCTAGATAACGGAATTTTAGTTTCAAAAACACTTTATGAGAAAATCATCCAAGAAGAATTGGTGAAAATCGAAGAATATGTAGGAGCTGAACGCTTTAAATCAGGTCAATTTGAATTAGCCACAAGGCTTTTCTCGAACATGATTAATAGTGAAAAACTTGACGATTTTCTAACCCTTGAAGCTTACAACTACATAAAATAAAACTGCCGAATGCTGTAACATTCGACAGTTTCCAAATAAATAATTAATTAAATAACTATCTAAACAGTACAAAAGTATGAAAACAGAAGACAGAATTCAAGCATTAATTACAGATTGGACAACCAACCCAAGATGGAAAGGAATTGAAAGACCTTATACTGCCGAAAAAGTAGTAACCTTGCAAGGTTCCTATCAAATAGAACATTCCATCGCTCGTCGAGGTTCAGAAATTCTATGGAAAAAATTAAATAATCAAGATTGGGTTGCAGGACTTGGAGCTTTAACAGGAAATCAAGCTATTCAAGAAGTTGAAGCCGGTTTAGAAGCCATTTATCTTAGTGGATGGCAAGTGGCTGCTGATGCCAATATTGCCGGAGAAATGTATCCGGACCAATCTTTATATCCTGCTAATAGCGTTCCGATAGTCGTTAAAAAAATCAACAATGCTTTATTGCGTGCCGATCAAATTCAAACTGTAAATAAAATTGAAAACAAAAAAGATTATTTAGTTCCGATAGTTGCTGATGCAGAAGCAGGTTTTGGCGGTAACTTGAATGCTTTTGAATTGATGAAAAGCATGATTGAAGCCGGAGCATCAGGCGTTCATTTTGAAGACCAATTATCTTCAGCAAAAAAATGTGGTCATTTGGGTGGGAAAGTTTTGGTTCCAACTCAAGAAGCTATAAACAAATTAATCGCTGCTCGTTTAGCTGCCGATGTGATGAATGTTCCAAGTTTAATTGTGGCTCGAACTGACGCAGACGCAGCAAATTTAATAACCAGTGATGTTGACAAACGCGATAGAAAATTCATCACAGGAGAAAGAACTCCGGAAGGCTTCTTTTTCGTAAATTGTGGTGTAGAACAAGGAATAGACCGAGGATTATCTTATGCTCCGTATGCCGATTTAATTTGGATGGAAACTTCAAATCCAGATTTAGAATACGCTCGAAAATTTGCAGAAGGAATACATGCCAAATTTCCAGGAAAAATGCTAGCTTACAATTGTTCACCTTCCTTCAATTGGGCCGCAAAATTATCAGTTGCAGAAATGGAAACTTTTAGAGAAGAATTAGCTGAGATGGGTTATAAATTTCAATTTATTACTTTAGCCGGATTCCATGCCTTGAACACCTCCATGTTTGAATTAGCATTAGCATACAAAAAACGTGGAATGGCTGGATACTCTGAATTACAAGAAAGAGAATTCGCACTTCAAAAAGAAGGATTTAAAGCCGTAAAACACCAAAATTTTGTTGGAACCAGTTATTTCGACGAAATTCAAAACACAGTTACAGCAGGGCTTTCATCAACAATTGCAATGAAAGATTCTACAGAAAAAGCACAATTTTAGTTTAATTAATTTTTTGTTCTGGTTAATCATGAAAACTCTCGGAAACGGGAGTTTTTTTTTATCTCAACACCAACTCCTTCACTACATCTTTTCGTAATTCATCGTTGAGCATAATTATGATTTTTTGTTTTCCATGACTGAGTTCTTCACGCAAAACGGAGGAAGTCAACGTAACATAAAGTGTACTTCCTTTCAAAATTACTTCTTTAGTATAAGTGTTCACACCATTTCCCATCAAGTCTTTCCATGCTTTCTCTACATCAATTTTATCCATGCCGGATTGGAGTTTATTGTTTTCAATAAACGCTTTTAGCACATCAGAAATAGTACTTTCGTTACTTAATCGCTTAGCCATTATTTGATGGAAAAAGGGGTAAATCTTTTATAATGATATTCCAAATTCTGTTTATTTTTCAACACTAAAATACTATCTGTCAAAGTTATAATTTCTTCTTTCCATTGTGTATAGGGTGTTTTATAATGAATTTGAAAAATTCCGGAACTGTCTTTGATTTGAATTTCCTCTAACTCATCATTTATCAAAAAAGTTCCATCAAATTGAGGGGTTACTTTTTTTCGAAAACCGACGCTTTCTTTCCATTCAAAATAATCTACTGTTTCATTTATTTTGTATTCTTTCTTTTGACCATCCGGTAATTCAACTTTTTGAATTTCCCAGTATCCATTTATTTTAGAAATAGATTCAAGAGTTACTTTTTCCTGACAGGAAATAAAAAATACTAAAATAAGTATGGAATAAAAGAAATGTTTCATCGTTTCGTAAATAAAAATCTAAAATTACAATTAATTTTGGAGGAATAAAAAGTAAATTTGATTAAACCTTTTAAAGAAACAAAAGTCTTAGGTAAGATAAAACTCAGTACCATGAAAAAATATTTTTCCTTTTTGCTAATTTCAATCCTTTTCTTAAACTGTTCTTCAGATTCAGATTCTCCTGAAGAAAACCCATCAGATTCCATGTATTTTCCTCCTATTTCTGGCACAACTTGGGAAACTAAATCGATGGCTGACTTGGGTTGGAATGAAAGCGAAGTACAACCCCTTTTGAATTATTTAGAAGAAAAAAATACCAAGGGATTCATCATTTTGGTTAATGGTCGTATTGTGATGGAAAATTATTTTAACGATCACAACGCCAATTTACCATGGTATTGGGCAAGTGCTGGAAAAACATTAACCACAGCAACAATTGGTATTGCTCAACAAGAAGGTTTACTCAGTATCAATGATAAAGTATCTGACTATTTAGGAATTGGTTGGACATCAGCACCAACAAATAAAGAAAATTTGATTACTAACAAACATTTACTTTCCATGTCATCCGGATTAGATGACTCCTTCGGCGATGGCAATGATCCTATTGACCTACAATATAAAGCAGATGCTGGAACAAGATGGGCCTATCACAATGTATTTGAAAAATTACAAGATGTGATTGCTAATGCCTCAAATCAAACTTTTGATTCCTATTTTACTTCTAAACTTAAAAGTAAGATAGGAATGACAGGAGCTTGGATTGAGAGTGATGAATTTAATGTTTACTGGAGTACAACAAGAAGTACAGCCCGTTTTGGTCTTTTATCATTAAACAAAGGCAAATGGAATTCAGAAGTAATTGTTCCCGAAGCATACATGTTGGAAGCGATGTCTACATCACAAACTATTAATAATTCATACGGTTATTTATGGTGGTTGAATGGAAAAGCAAATTATCGTTTACCACAAACACAATTACAATTTCCAGGAAGTTTAATCCCAAATGGACCGGCTGATATGGTTTGTGGACTTGGAAAAAATGATCAGAAAATTTATGTTATTCCAAGTAAAAAAATGGTTGTTATTCGCTTGGGAGATGTAGCGAATCCGGACAATCCAACCTTTGCACTTTCAGGATTTGACAACGAATTATGGCAAAAAATTAATGCTGTAATAAATTAGTTTCCGTATTTATTTTGAAGAAAATAAACCCAATCGTACTCATAATATCGAGTAATAATTATTAATACGACACCAAGAATAGCAATTGCCCAAGAATATTTTTTATAAATCACGGTATAAGCAGTCCAAATTCCGAAAATCATAAAAGGAATTGCCATAACAACATTTGGAATCATCCAGGCTCCACGAACAATTGCTACCGATTTTAATAAAACAAAAAAGAAACAGTATACTGAGACAATCTTGGTTAGGGATACTAAATACTTATTGAAAACTTTAGGCTCTTGTTGTTCCATTATTTAAAAAAAGAGTCTACAAACTCATATTTGTTAAACACTTGTAGGTCTTCAATACCTTCCCCTACACCAATATATTTAACGGGAATTTGGAATTGATCTGAAATCCCAATTACAACTCCGCCTTTAGCTGTTCCGTCTAATTTTGTTACAGCTAAACAAGATACCTCCGTTGCAGCAGTAAACTCTCTAGCTTGCTCAAAAGCATTTTGACCGGTTGAACCATCCAAAACTAATAACACATCGTGTGGAGCATCGGCTACCACTTTTTGCATGACTCGTTTCACTTTAGTCAACTCATTCATTAAATTCACTTTGTTATGCAAACGACCGGCAGTATCTATAATGACTACATCTGCTCCTTGTGTAACGGCACTTTGTAAAGTATCAAAAGCAACAGAAGCTGGATCACTACCCATTTGTTGCTTCACAATTGGCACACCTACTCTATCCGCCCAAATTTGCAATTGGTCTATAGCTGCAGCTCTAAAAGTATCAGCAGCTCCTAAAACCACTTTATATCCAGCTTTTTTGAATTGATACGCTAATTTGCCTATAGTTGTGGTTTTACCAACGCCGTTGACACCTACAACCATAATAACATATGGTTTTTTATTTGATGGAATATCAAATTCTGTCGCTTCACCGGAATTGGTTTCTGATAATAATCCGGCAATTTCTTCACGAAGAATTTTATTGAGTTCATCAGTACCCATATATTTATCACGAGCGACACGAGCTTCAATTCGATCAATAATCTTTAAAGTAGTTTTTACACCTACGTCAGAAGAAACTAACACTTCTTCTAAATTATCCAATACATCGTCATCAACAGACGACTTTCCAGCAACTGCTTTAGTTAGTTTTGCAAAAAAGGAAGTTTTAGTTTGCTCTAGGCCTTTGTCTAATGTTTCCTTTTTTTCGGATGAAAATATTCGTTTGAAAAAACTCATATTCTGATTTTTTAATATTTTTTATTCTGAGAACAAATATAAAAATAAAAAAGCTACTCTCAAGGAAAGTAGCTTTTACTATAATGCGGTAAAGTAAATTATTTCTTAGTTAAGAAAGAATCTACTAGCTCAGGAGCCATTACAGATTCAACAAAAGTATAAGCTCCTGTTTTTGGAGATTTTACCATTTTAATGGCTTTTGTTAATCTTTTTGACGCTGTTTGTAACGTTGCTACGGTTTTCTTTGCCATTTCTTATCTTATTTAATTTCTTTATGAATAGTTACTTTTTTCAAAATAGGATTAAATTTTTTAATCTCTAATCTGTCCGGAGTATTCTTTTTGTTTTTCGTTGTAATGTAACGAGATGTTCCCGGAACACCTGAGTTTTTATGCTCTGTACACTCTAAAATTACCTGAATTCTATTGCCTTTCTTTGCCATTTTTCTTTATTTTTTAGAGTTGAATTAAGATATAAAACCTTTTGATTTAGCGTCTTTCAACACAGCAGCCAACCCTTTTTTGTTAATCGTTTTAATTGTAGACGCTGCTACTCTTAAAGAAATCCATCTGTCTTCTTCAGCAAGATAGAAACGTTTTTTAACTAAGTTCACAGAAAATTTTCTCTTAGTTTTGTTCATCGCGTGAGAAACATTGTTTCCTACCATCGCTCTTTTACCTGTAAGGTCACAAACTCTTGACATTATGCTTATCTTTTATCGTTATTCAAAATCAGGGTGCAAAGAAACAAAAAAGTAATCTATTACACAAACAAATTTTAGTAGTTTTTTAAAATTTCTTTCAGAAGCATTTCAAGTCCTTTATTTACTGCTCTATCAATCACTTTTTGACGCGGTTGACCAAAGTTAAATTGCTCTGAAAAAACTCCGTTTGGAGTTGCTATAGCTACACAGACTGTACCCAAAGAAGCATCAGCATCTCCTTTTGAAGGTCCTGCATTTCCGGTGGTTGCAACAGCAAAATCAGAACTCAA